>JAOZRI010000013.1 GCA_029940235.1 Desulfobacula sp.
ATGCATCTGTTTATTTAATGGGCTGGACAGGCGGTTATTGTCTTCTTGCCATGCTGCTTGCACCATATTTAAGAAAATTTGGTAAATTTACAGTTTCAGAATTTATCGGTGAAAGATACTACTCTTTAACTGCAAGAATGGTTGCTGTACTTTGTCTTGTTACAGCATCTGTAACTTACGTTATTGGTCAGATGAAAGGAATCGGGGTTGTTTTTTCTAGGTCTCTTCATGTCTCCTTTGAAATGGGGATTCTCATCGGTATGATCATAGTATTTATTTATGCTGTTTTCGGTGGTATGAAAGGTGTTACAAATACCCAGATTGCCCAGTATTGTGTTCTTATTTTTGCCTATACTGTTCCTGCTGTATTTATTTCTCTTACACTGACTGGTATGCCAATTCCTCAATTGGGCCTTGGAAGTACAATGACTGAAGCACACGGAGGAATGTATCTTCTTGATACTCTGGATAAGATTTGCGTTGATCTCGGGTTTGCGGAGTACACAAAACAGCAATGGACAACGACAAATTTGTTGTTCCTGACCATGTCATTGATGATTGGTACAGCAGGTCTTCCCCATGTTATCATGCGGTTTTTTACAGTTCCTAAAGTTAAGGATGCCCGTGCATCTGCCGGTTGGGCACTTGTTTTTATTGCCCTTCTTTATACCACAGCTCCTGCAGTTGGTGCCATGGCCCGTATGAATCTGCTGAATACTATTCAAATGCCTGGACACGAAATTGGATCAATCGAGGGAAATATTAAGTATGCTGATTTGCCACCCTGGTTTAAAAGCTGGGAAGAGACAGGTCTTTTAAAGTTTGAAGACAAAAATGGTGACGGCAGAGTTCAGTATTACAGTGAGAAAGGCCTTGGAGACAAAGCCACAGCATTTGGCTGGAAAGGCAATGAGATGATCAAGGTTGACAGGGACATTATGGTTCTTGCCAATCCTGAAATTGCAGGTCTTCCCAACTGGGTCATAGCACTTGTTACAGCAGGTGGTATTGCAGCCGCTCTTTCAACTGCTGCTGGACTTTTACTTGCAATTGCAACTGCAATTTCCCATGATGTTCTAAAAGGCTGGTTAATGCCTGATATTAATGATAAACAGGAATTGATGTATTCCCGTATTGCCATAGCCGGTGCAATCCTTGTTGCCGGTTATCTTGGACTTAATCCTCCGGGTTTTGCAGCCCAGACTGTTGCCCTTGCATTTGGTCTTGCTGCATCATCCATATTCCCGGCTATCATGATGGGTATCTTTTCTAAAAAGATTAACAACAGAGGTGCTGTGGCTGGAATGCTGGCAGGTCTTGGTTCTACACTTGTTTATATCTTTATATTTAAGGGATGGTTCTTCTTTAAATCCACAGCAATGTTGCCCGATAACATTGACAACTGGTTTTTTGGAATTAATCCCCAGGCATTCGGTTTTATCGGCGCATGTATCAACTTTATAGTTGCATATATAGTTGCTGGCATGACTGAACCGGTTCCCCAGAGAATTCAGGATCTCATCGAAGAAATTCGTATTCCAAAAGGATCTGGCGGAGCAGTTGATCATTAAGATCAAAGTATTTAATTTAGCAATACTGCTAAATTAAGTAGATAAACCTGTAAACCAAAAAGGCTGATTCATGTAAAAGTGTGTCAGCCTTTTTTTGTTTGAGCTGTCCCATTTTGATCAGTAATCAGCCTTCCATTGGAGAGTGTAGCAGGAACTTAAAGTTTGTCTATAAAAGACTTGCCACATGGAATGAGAAAATTATATAACTGCCATGTACCCTAAAGGGCAGAAACCGGCAGATCTGATTTTTAGTTTTCGGTTTGCCACACAAAAAAGCATGAAAGTCACTGATAAAAATTTTTGGACTTTCATAGATAAATAGTTTTAAAATACTGTTGTAATAATTTGTGAGGAGATAAAAGCATGAAAAACCCCATTGATAACTATTGGAATCTTAAACTTGAAGCAGTTAAAGAAAATCTTGAAAAAAATAATTTTAAAGTCTTTATTGCCCCGGATGCAAAAGCCGCAAAAGAGATTGCAGTCAATGACATAATTCCTGAACTTGATATTAAAACTGTTTCATGGGGAGGGTCAATGTCTTTTGTTGCAACTGGTCTTTTCCATAAGCTCAAAGATAACCCTGACCTTGAGGTATTAAATACATTTAATCAAAAACTGACACCTGAAGAGATGCTGGAATTAAGAAGGCAGTCTTTACTGGTTGATCTTTTTATCACTGGCACCAATGCTGTTACTCAAGATGGCCATCTTGTCAACCTTGATATGGTGGGAAACAGGGTTGCAGCCATAATGTGGGGACCTAAAAATGTATTATTGATAATCGGCAGAAATAAAATCTGTGAAGATCTTGAAGAGGCCATGTTGAGAATTAAAAATTATGCGGCCGTTGTAAATACCATGAATCTTGATAAGAAAACACCCTGTGTTAAAACCGGAGTCTGCCATGACTGTTCAAGTCCTGAAAGAATCTGCAATTATTGGACAATTACAGAAAAAAGTTTTATTAAAGAGCGAATCAAAATTATTCTTGTAAATGAAGATTTAGGATTTTAATGTATGCAGAAAATCATGGTTTTTCAGCAGAACGGGTCTGGGAAAAGTAAAATTGACGGTATTAATAAATTTGGGGAAAAACAGTTTTTAATCACCACTTTTGATATTGATGAAGCTTTACCCCTTGTACTTGATGATACATCAGAATATCTACCAAAAAAAATAGATGCAGACATTGTTCTTGATTTTTTAAAACACAGGGATCTTTCTGATGATTTAAGTTTGTTATGTGAAAAATTAGATATTCCTGTTGTTGCTTCAGGGAAAAAAATAACAACGGGACAGGCAATCTGTACGCCAACCTGATGTACTCTTCCAAGGCAGGTCTGCCTTGAAGATTATGGTAGAATTTTTGGTGCACCTGAAATTCAAGTTAATCTCAATAAAGATATTGTTAGTGAAATTATAGTATTAAGAGGTGCACCTTGCGGGGCTACATGGAATGCTGCAGAAAAGATAAAAAACATGCCCATTGAAAAAGCGCTGACAAGATTTGGCCTTGAAGTTCAGTTCTTTTGTACAGCAGATCCTGCTGCCTGGGACCCTTTATGGGGCAAAAGCTCTGTACATGTTGCTGCTGATATTCATGCTGCTGTCTTAAAGGTTGCGTTAAAAGATAAAAAATAATTATATTGCCCTCTGCCGGAACATGAAAACAATATTCAGAGCACACCGCATGACAGATATTTGAGATGCACCTATGTAATTTTATATTGCTGTTTGAGAATATGTGAAAGATCAGTGGTCATTTTAAAGGCTTTTTCAACTGTTTTTTCCTTGTCATCATTTACAAGACAGCAGGTAGCAGGTGATATCATACTCTGTTTTATAATCTGATCAATATCAATTCCCTTTTTTTCCAGAGCCAGCCAAATTGTATTGAGTTTAAAGGCAAGAAAATCAAGATTCTCTTTTTCAAAGGATTCAAACCCAGTCGGAACCATGCCCCACACAAGAACACCACCCCGGTTTAAAAATTTCTTTATTGATTGTGAGCAGGCAGCAAAAATTTCTGCATTTGTATAAACATCCAGAGATAAAATATCCATATCAAGACCCAGAAGAAAATCCCAGTCAGGGTTTCCACAAAGATGAATACCACAAGGTTTTTCAAGCATGGAAAAAAATTCATCCAGATCCTGCTTTGCCTTTTGTTCACCATAACCTGACATGGCGGAAAAAATAAATTGCAATCCTGGTTCATCAATAAACATAAAGGCATTGGCATTATTTTGTTTAAGATTACTTAATTGTACATTTATTCTTTTTGCCATGAATTCAAACATAAAAGGGCGTACTGTATCGTCAAACAGGATAGGGCGGTCATCCTGGTCAAGAACATTAAAGCCAAAGCTGACCGGCCCCTCAAGCTGCCCTCTAATGGCAGGTCGTGAAGATAAATCAAGCTCCAGAAAACGATGATAAACAACAGAATAGGTCTTGCTGACATCAAAGTATTCAGGCTCTTCAAAATGAGCCATGGTCTCTTCAAATTCTTCAATAAATTTATCTAAGGAAAATTTCAGTGTCTTATTTCCCATATCAAGTACAATACCTGGGAAATGCTCTCCTGCCTGGACATACATATCTTCATAATAGCTGTAATTGGGAAGTTGAGGCCAGTATGGCACATCAAGGCTTAATGCAGCTTCAAGAGCCTGATCAACATCAGTATGGGGCATCACTGCCATGGCAGTGGTTAAAAGATTTCCAGGAATGGGCATGTATTTCTCCTCAATTTAATTTTCTTTAAAAATATTATCATTACCACAGACAATCATATAACAGATATCTTACCAGAATATCCTGAAAAACCAATATGTTTTTTAATGGTCTGTCATTAAATTTTCCATAAATTTTGCAATGATTGGACAATCACTGTAAAACCCTTTATATAGAATAACGCTAATAATTTTTTAAAAAGGTTTGATATCAACAATACAACTATTTTTTATACACCTGTAATACGGCACATAATGCCTTTTATCTGTAGAATCATATTATTTTGTATTGGCTGGAAGGCCAGAGGTAAAGCTCCTGATGTACCTAAGTATGTTATGATAGCAGCTCCCCATACAAGTAACTGGGATTTTTTTTATACACTTTTAATCGCATTTCAGCTTAAAGTACAAGTATATGCCATGGGTAAAAAATCTTTAACCACAGGTCATTTTGGATTTATAATGAAATGGCTGGGAATAATTCCCATAGACAGATCAAAATCCAACAATATTGTTGAATTTACAATAGAGCAATTCAATGGGCATGAAAAATTAATAGTTATTGTCCCTCCATCGGGCACAAGAAATAAAGTCGCCTATTGGAAAACAGGGTTTTATCATATTGCACATGGAGCAGGTGTGCCTATTTGTCTTGGTTTTATCGACTATGGAAGAAAAACAGGCGGTATAGGACCATTAATCTACCCTACAGGGGATATTGATGCTGATATGAAAGAGATCAGAAGATTTTATCTTGATATCAGGGGAAAATATCCGGAAAAACAGATCTTAGATGAGTGAAAGTATGCTCAAAAGCCTGTCAATATCTGATTTCAAATTTATCAAAAGCCCATGATTGTCCCGTAGAATGTTCAATTTCTTCAGTTATAACCTGGTCAACTTTAGATGCAGCAGGGCCTTTATTACACCACTCTATCATCAGGGCGACAATGGATGGATATCCTTGGATCATAGCTTCTACAGACCCATCAGAAAGGTTTTTAACATATCCATTAATACCAAGTCTGTCCGCGGCTTTTTTTGTTTCAGCCCTGAAAAATACACCCTGGACCCTGCCTGTGACAATAAGTTTTATCTGTATGGTTTCTGGCATTGATCTTACCTCTAATCTGTTTTGGTTAAAGAAGCTTTGTTTATAATAAAAGTACCAAATTTTTCTGATATGGAATCAACTGCAAAATCAACTGATTCCCACTGTTTTTTATTTTTTGCAGGGTCTTGTATCAGCAGCATCTGAACAGGGGTGTTTTTGTTTTTAAGGGCTGTGACACCAACTCCAATGAGTCTGATTTTCTTTTTTAATTTAAATCTTTTATACAAAAACAGGGCCTCATTAAAAATAGCAGATGAAGAGCAGATGGGTGAGGCAAGTTTTCTGCTTCGTGTGATCTGGGAAAAATCAGAAAATTTAAGTTTTATAAAGACATTTTCACAAACAAGATCTTTTTTTCTTAAAGTTCTGCCTACAATCTGGGCTCTGTCTAATATTATGTTTTTTGCTTTTTTAAAGTTATTTATGTCTTTTAAAAGTGTTGTCTCGCTGGAAATAGATTTTCTTATGTAATTTATTTCAACTCTGGATTTATCAATACCATTGGATAATTCCAATAATCTCTGTCCCATTTTTCCAAATTTTTGAGTTAAAATAGGCAGAGAATATTTTTGAACATCACCAAGGGTTTTGATCTGCAGCAGTTGCATATTATTCATTGAACTTTTCCCGATTCCAGGAACTTTTTGTATGGGCAGAGAAAAAATAAAATTTTTTACATCAGATTGTTCAATAATCGTTAAACCATCTGGTTTGTTCAAGTCAGATGCTATTTTTGATAAAAATTTTATGGGGGACATACCAATGGAACATGTTAAATCTAATTGTTGAAATATCTGATTCTTTATTGACAGGGCAATATCTTTAAAAGAGCCAAACAGTCTTTCACAGCCTGTTATATCAAGATAGGCTTCATCAATGGATACCTGTTCTATCAGAGGTGAGAAATGAGAAATAATTTCCATGATTTTTTTCGATTCTGCCTGGTACTTCTCTCTGTTGCCAGGCACTATTTCAAGGTGGTCGCACAATTGTTTTGCTTGAAAAACCGGCATGGCAGAGCCTATACCAAATCTTCTTGCTTCATAACTTGCAGTTGCAACAACACTTCTTTTGGAATTACCGGAAATAATAACAGGTTTGTATTTAAGATTTGGGTTATCTCTCTGTTCAACAGAAGCAAAAAAAGCATCCATATCAATATGCAGGATCATTGCCTTTTTTCCAGCACAAACTCCACCCGCCTGTTTTGGGCTCTATTGTTTTCAGAAGTGTTTGGCACTAAGGGCATAACCTTACCATAACCCGTGGCAGTTAGACGTTTGGGGTCAACCCCCTTTGATATAAGATATTTTAAGACTGTAGTGGCACGGACAGCAGAAAGCTCCCAGTTGGATGGGAAAATATCAGTGGATATGGGAATGTTATCAGTATGACCTTTAATATTGATATTATAGTCAGGATAGTCATTAAGGATTTGAATGATTTCATCAAAAATTGATATGGCAGTATTGTTTAAAGATGCAGAACCTGAATTAAACAATGCTTTGCCTTTAACACTCACAATAATTTTACCATCAAGGATTCTTGTTGAAATATTTTGTTTCTGACTGTTTGTCCGTGAAAATTTTTTAATTTTCTCAAACAGAGTTTTTTCTTTTGAATGCATGCCGGTGATATCTTCAATGGTTATTTTAGTATCCATGTTCTCAGGTACTTCCATCAATTCCATCAACCCGATTAGTTTTGCATTTTCCTTAACCTGCACCTTAATGGTTTCCACAACATTTTTGTATTTCTCTTTTTCAAAAAAAGCAAGGGTGTACAAAAGTACAAAAAATACAAGAAGAATGGTCATGAGGTCAGCATAGGTTACAAGCCAAGTCGCCTCATCATCATAGGTTATAAATCCAGAATTATATGTATTGTCTCTCATATTTTTGTTTTAAAGTCATTTTGTCTTTTTAAAGTTCATTTTAGCAAGGGGTTTGCGCAGTCTTGAAGATATAAAACTGGAAAGTTTTTCATATATGATAACAGGATTATTATTTTTAATAATTGAGATTGCACCTTCCCTTTGAATTTCAAGATTTATAATTTCATTGACAGTCCTTGATCGCAGTTTTCCTGCAATGGGCAGAAAGAACAGGGTTGATAACAGAGAACCATAAAAAGTTGTCAAAAGAGCAACAGCCATTGCAGGGCCGATGTTGGAAGGGTCTTGAAGCCGGCTCAACATCTGAACAAGACCTATTAAGGTTCCAAGCATACCAAAGGCTGGAGCATAAATTCCCATCTTTCTGAAAATATCCTGGACAATGAAATGCCGCATTTGAAGAGATTGAATTTCCGTTGTTAAAGCAGCTCTTATAACTTCCTCAGAAGAGCCGTCTGCAAGAAGACCGCATGCTTTTTTCAAAAAAAGAGAATCAGTTTTAATTTTACTCAATTCAAGAAGGCCCTGACGTCTACTGATATGGCTGAGCCTGATCATGGTTGCCACGGCATCATTGGGGTCATCTTTATCCTTTGAAAAAACAAAATACGCAGCCTTGAAAGCTGCCATAACATCCCTGAATTGAAATGTGATTAAGGTTGTGGCAATGGTGCCGCCAAATACAATCATCAAACCCTGTATATTTACAAAGTTATGAAGATCTCCGCCAAGATAAATCGCACTGATGATTAATGAAAAACCTGAAATAATTCCTATAAAAGATGCTATGTCCATATTAACCCGTCTTACCCTCTATAATATTGTTTTAAAACAATGCTATATGATATTATTTTGATGGTCAAGGCTAAGCTGTGTTAAAAAAGAATATTCTATTATCCTGGTTCGTCTGCTCTTTGCTGAAGTAGAACCATTGTTTGTCCGATTTTTCATAGATTTACTTGCCAACACTTAGGTTGTTTACAATCTGCCTGTTCCCTGCAACTTTTTGCACCACATAAATGACCTTGTCTCTTTCTTGATGAGTTCTTACAATTCCAGTTAATGTAATCACATTATTATAGGTATCTACATCAATGTTGGTTGAGCGGATATCTGAAGTTTGTAAGAGTTTTACCTTAATTTTACTTGTAAGCATTGTATCGTCAAACTCTTGGCCAATGCTGCTTTTCCCAACTAAAAGCTGATTTTCAACTTTGCGTACATCCTCGACTCCCCGGGCAATATCTGCTGCCATTCTTTTTTGAGATGAAGATTCTACGACTCCTATAAGATAAACAATCCCATTTAACACATCAACATCAATGTTACGGGCCTTAACAAATTCATCGTTAATCATTCTGGATTTAACTTTTGTAGACATAACAGAATCATCCATCATAGTACCGATGGATCTTTGGTCTGTAGCTCCTTTATATCCTCCATATGCAGCACCACCCACAATAGCAGCTCCACAACCGGCAAATATAAAACAGCTTGTTAAAACACTAAATAATAATAGATATCGAAAATTCATTTTGTAATATCCTGTTTAATCAAAGTCATCTAAATTAAGGTTATCAAGATCAGATAAATCCATATTTTTAAGTAAATCATCGTCATCTGCAATGATATCATCATTGGCAATAGAAGGTTTTTTTCTTTTAGCCTCTCTCTTTTTAACAGCAATAATCTGTTTTGGAGGAAAAAATTTATTTTTTAACATCATACCGGTCATATATAGTATAAATCCAATCCCTGCGACATTTAAAACAATAATGAGAGTCCCAATAATTTTTTTTAGCAGCATTTTATTTAATTTTTAATTCCCGGTTTTTAGTTTTGAATTAATTTACTTTTATATGAAAGAACAGCTAACTGCTTTTATCCTTTCATGTTTTGGCTTCTGCCCTTCAGGGTATTGTGTGGTGGATAACCAGATCCGCCACATGGCGGTTAGTCATCAATTCAACATTAAGAATTTAAAATTCAAAATCAATTAATAGTTTGACGCAAAAAAGTTTTATGATTATATATATAATCTTGATAAATGATACAAGATATTTTATTTGAAAGGAATATAAATGAGCTGGTTTGGTAAAATGGTTGGTGGAACTATTGGATTTGCACTTGGAGGCCCCATAGGTGCCATTGCAGGAGCAGCATTCGGACATACATTTGTGGATAAAAAAGATCAGGCATATCTGGCATCAAGACCAGGAGCTGGGATGGGAGCAAGGGATACTCTCTCTTCCAATGAACAGGCCCAGCTTATTTTTTTTACTGCTGCTTTTTCCATGCTTGCAAAAATTTGCAAGGTGGATGGCAAGGTAACTGATAAAGAGATCAATGCTGTAAATAAATTTATGAAGCAGGATCTTCAGCTTGATCTCAACAGTCAGCAGACAGCCCAGAATATTTTCAGGCAGGCTGTAAATTCCAGTGAAAGCTTTGATGCCTTTGCCATGCAGTTTTATTCTGTATTCAGAACCCAGCCAAATATTATTGAACTCATGATTGATATATTGCTGAGAGTCTCTGCTGCCGATGGTTCAATTTCCAATGAAGAGGAGCATATGCTTTTATCGGCAATAAGAATATTTAATTATTCAACTGCTGACTATGAGAGACTTAAATCCAGATACGTTAAAACCACTAATAAATATTATGCCATTTTAAAATGTGATGAACATTCAACCAATGATGAGATAAAAAAACAATATAGAAAGCTTGTCAGTGAATATCATCCCGATAAAATTGAAGCCAAAGGACTTCCTGAAGAGTTTATTAAATTTGCAAATACTAAATTCAAAGAAATCCAGGAAGCCTATGACAACATAAAAAAAGAGAGAGGCCTTTAGTTTAGATAAATAATTAAAAAAGACCTTTTTCCTGGGCTATTTTCATGTAAGTATCCATAAGTTTGGCCGGAGGTGCTATTTTCTCGGTCTCTATTTTATCTGTTAGAGAGATGGAATCAAATTCACAGACTGTTACACAAAGCCCGCACCCTATACAGCGATCAAGGTTTACCATTGCTACAATATTTTTATCATCCATTTCAATGGCATCCATGGGGCATATCTCTTCGCATGCCTGGCATCCTGTACAAACATCCTGGTCAACCACAGCCTGAAAATTGGAATGAACTATTTTTGCAGGCGCTTCAAAAGCTTTTATGTTTTTTAAAAGCTGGCAGCAGCAATCACAGCACAGACAAATATTGATGGGTTTTATTGAGTTGGAAGGCTGGGGTACAAGACCCTGTTTTACACCTTGTTTTACAATATCAAGGGCCTCTTCACAGGATATTGTCCTGCCAATACCACGGCTTTCATATATATAAGCCCCAGATCCAAATACCAGACATGCTTCCATTAATTTGCCACATCCCTTGTCCATTATTTCGTGCTCTTTTCTGCATATACAGGGAGCCACAAGTATTTTTGACTGGGAGTTAATGATATTTTCAACCTGCTCATAATCCATGATATTAAGTTCAGTATTTACAGATTTGCCAACGGGTACAACTCTAAATTGTTTTGTTTTATTTTGAAACTGATCTTTAATAAGATAAGGAGCATATTCATTAAAATCTTTTATTAATTCCTTGGTAAGTCTGTTGACTTGGTATTCCCATATGCCCACGACAAAATGCAAAAGCATGAAGGTATTTACACCATCACGTGTTACGTGAAGAATTAACCCTTTTACACCCATTTCAATGAGTATGGGTTCAATATCCTTTGGATCTTTGTCTGCTCTTTGGGCAATAGGCCCTATTGGCTCAAGCATTAAGACAAGTGATAAAGCAAGCTCTGCTTCTTCTTTGGTAAAAAGCTGCTTTAAAATTCTAAGTTCAACTCCTGATTCAGTTTCAGGATAACCGCTTGGTGTGTTATCAAGATGAACAGCAAGTTGTTTATAAATATTTTCCATTAGTAAGTCTCCATTTCTATTTTATCTTTCCTGTAACAATAAGATTTTTATCCAGTTGATCAAGTTCAAGATTAAGAATTTTCCCTTTCAGCTCTGCTTTACCCTTTAAAAAAACAGTTAAATAATTTGAAGTTACAGCCTTGAGCAAACCACTGTTTTTATCTCTCTTATTCTGTACAAGACCTTCAAGTTTTGTATTAAAATTATTTTTTAAGAATTTTTCTCTTTTAATTTGATCTAATTGACGCATTTGCGCACATCGTTTTTTAATAATTTCAGGATCGACTTGATTAGTAAAATTAAAGGCTGGAGTGCCTTTCCTGGCAGAAAAAGGAAAGACATGGAGATAGGAAACAGGAAGCTTTTCAATAAGTTTGTAAGTGTTCTCAAATTGTTTATTGGTCTCTCCTGGAAATCCTATCAATGTATCCACTCCAATTCCTGCAGTTGGTATTGTTTTATGAATTTTATGGATAACATCTTCAAACAGAGATGCATCATAGGGTCTTTTCATTTTTTTTAAGATTTCATCATCACCTGATTGCAGAGGGATGTGAAAATGATCACATAAAATATTGCCTTTGGAAGCAAGGTTAATAATGCCGTCATTGATTTCTCCTGGTTCAATGGAGCTTAACCTTATTCGGTGAACTGGTTTTTCTCTATTGATTTTTTCAAGCAGTTGCAAAAGAGATGATCTCTTTTTAAAATCAAGGCCATACATTCCTGTATGGATCCCTGTAATGATTACTTCTCTAAACCCTGAATCATTCAACTCTCTTAAATGCTTAAGGACATCGTTTTGCGGCATACTCACAGAAGAGCCCCTTGCATATGGAACAATACAATAGGTGCAAAAGGCTTCACAACCATCTTGAACCTTAAGATATGCCCTTGTCATGGATCCTTTTACAGCAGGATCAAACCCTGGAAAAACATTTTTCTTAGTGAAATCTGTTTTTTGAAACCCAAGATCAGATTTATTATCACAAATTAAACTTATATTATCTGCAATCTTTGTTTTGTCTTTGTGGCTTATAAGGTGAATGCCAAAAGAGTTATGAACTGCTCTCTTATTTGAATCAATAATCGGAGCAATTTTTTTGATCTCTTCAGGATCAGTCTGGGCATGGCATCCTGTCACAATAACCTGTGCTGTGGGGTTTTCTCGTATGATTTTACGTATGGCCTGTCTTGACTGCATGCCAGCCTTGGAAGTCACCGCACATGTATTGACAATAAACACATCACAGGCTTTGGTTCTTTTGTTTTTTACCCAGCCTTTTTTTTCAAGTGCAGAGCCTATGCCATCACTCTCATATTGATTAACCTTGCATCCAAGGGTTTGAATGAAAAACTTTTTCATTGAATGATACCGGCTCCAAGAACTCTTGCGTCTTTATAGAATACTGCTGCCTGCCCCGGAGTAATGGCATTCTGGGGCTCATCAAACACAAGTTCACCACAGGTTTTATTTAAAGACAAAGTTGATAAACCACCTTTATGGCTGTATCTTATTTTTGTGATAATATCTTTGATAATAGTGTTGTCATCTGAAAGCTGTAAATCATTATTGTTATTCCAGACAATATCAGAAAAGCTTAAATTCTGCTGTGCAAGGTCTTTTTTAAAACAGACTTTAAGGATATTATTTTTCATATCAATATTTTGAACATAATAGGGTTCTTTCGCAGGACAGTTAATACCGCGTCTCTGTCCAATTGTAAACTTATGAAGCCCTTGATGAACCCCGACAACCTTATTATCAATGTCTTTAATCTCCCCTGGTTTTGGAAGAGTATTGCTTTTATTTAGAATAAATTCTGAAAAATTATTTTTATTTATAAAACAGATATCCTGGCTCTCTTTTTTATGTATTGGTTGAATGTTTTTTGACCGGGCAAATTGTTTTACACTTTTTTTGGTCATCTGGCCCAGGGGAAAAATAATTTTTTCAAGTTGCTCATTGGACAGCATGGAGAGAAAATAGCTCTGGTCTTTGAGTGGATCTTTTCCTTTTTCAATGTAACAATCATTTATATATTTATTGTAGTCGGCATCATTTTTTTTTTTTAAACAAAAATTTTGGTTTACAATCGTGGCATAATGACCTGTGGCAAGATAATCTGCGCCCATATTTTGAGCATATTTTAGAAGAACACCAAATTTTATTTTTTTATTACAGATAATACAGGGGTTTGGAGTCTTTCCTTGAAGATATGTATCAATAAAATATTGTACAACATTTTTTTCAAATTCCTTGGAAAGATCTACACAATTAACAGGAAAACCAAGCTGTTTTTCAAGGCAGATAAGATCTATAGGCTCTTTTTCATAGCCTGTGGTAAAATGAATACCAAAAATATGCTTAAATTGTTTTTTTAAAAGATAACCAGATACAAGGGAGTCAACACCACCGCTTAAGGCTATTGCAATAACTATATTTTTATTCATCAGGTAATGTTTTTAATTTTAAAGAGTGTGACACAATAGATATTTCTTACCAGGGCAGAAGTTGGATAAAACAGCATCAGGCAACAGCCTGCTGGGTGGTGAACAAACCCATTGCTCTGACTGGACAGGTCAAAATACAGAGTTCACAGACACTGCATTTATCCTTGGTAAAAATGATCTCCATTTCAGGCCTTTTAATGTAGAGAGCTTCAGTTGGGCAGACAGCAATACATGCTCCACAATGTGTACATATCTCTTCATCTTTATAAATTTGATGTTCTGGATAGGATATTGAAACTCCCTGGTCTTTGAGATATTTAATTCCTTTATTAAAGGCAGTTTTGGAGTCTGAGGAGAGGTCAATTACCATATACCCCTCTTTTTTATTGGATATTTTTGCGTTTAAGATATTAAATAAAAGATCAAACTTTTTTGTTAACTGACAAACCACAGCTTTTTGAGCCACCACCGGCGGAAAGTTTAAAACAACAATTTTAGAATACAATTTTTCCTCCAAATATTATCTTGAACAAAATAATTTTCTTTGACAAAAAATAAGATTAAGTATTATTCTCCTTAAGGTCAAGATTTTATTTTGAACAGAGGAGTTTTATCCATGAATAGATTTGCATATGAGCTGTCCAATTATACTCTTAAATCTTTTTCAGGACTTTCAAAGGCAAATACAAAAATCTCAGGGCAGGATAATATTCCTGAAGGGGCAATAATTTTTACTGCCAATCATTTTACCAGAATAGAGACAATTTTTCTTCCCTATCATATACACAACATCACAAAAAAACAGGTGTGGTCACTTGCTGCTGCAGAACTTTTTAATGTCAATATGTTACAGGGTCTGCTAGATAACCTTGGAGCTGTATCCACCAAGGATCCCCACAGAGACGAAGTTATTCTCAAAACACTGTTGTCAGGTGAAGTTCACTGGATTATTTTTCCCGAAGGAATGATGGTTAAAAATAAAAAGGTGATTAAAAAAGATCATTTTATCTTAAAAGATGATCAAGCTGTATCCCGACCCCATACAGGTGCTGCAATTCTTGCCCTTCGATGTGAATTCTATCGTGAGCGCTTAAGAAGAATGAAGGAGCTGGAACCCTCAGAATTTGAACGACTTGTCCAGGTTTTCCAAATAAAAAATATTGATCAGGTTTTAGAACAAAACACCTATATTGTCCCTGTAAATATTACCTATTACCCTGCAAATTCCAGGGAAAATATTTTAAGCAAAATTGCCAAAATTATAATGAAAGACCCATCAAAGAGGGTGATGGATGAATTAATGACCGAAGGCAGTAAGCTGTTTTCCAATGTTGATATAAACATCAGGTTTGGTAAACCACTTGATATTCGTCCATATTTGAATGATCCATATATAGAAAGCATGTTGACAGTCAAACGTAAAATTAAATTTGACAACGATCTTTGTTCAAAGGAGATTATAAAAGAGTCTTCCATTAAGATAATGGAAAAATATATGTCAGCTGTTTATAATATGACATCTGTTAATTATGATCATGTTATGGCTTCTATTCTCAAACATTTTCCTTACAAAAGAGATGGTATAGATATCTATGAATTCAGGTGTAAGGTGTTTTTTGCAATATCCTGGCTTCGGTCCAATAAAAAATATTTTGTGTCTGATCTTTTTATGGAAAACCAGATTCATCTTTTAACCAATGATAATTCTAAAAGATTTGAAGATTTTTTTAAAATTGCCCAGGATTCAAAGGTGATTGAAATAAAGAGCGGAAAAATTTTTAAAGATCAGACAAGATTTATCACCAGATCTGATTTTCATACAATAAGAATAGATAATCCTGTCCTTGTCATGGCAAATGAGATAGAGCCTTTAATAGAAGTTGAAAACTATTTAAAAAAACTTGCACAGAAATCATTTGAAGAGATTAAACAGAGTGTAAAAGAGAAAATTTTAGAGAAAATCCAGATTGATTTTACAAAAGATTATACTAATTATTATATTGAAGATGAATCCAAAAAAAAACGGATTGGAAGTCCACTTTTTTTAAGGCATAAAAAACAAACCACTGGTATCTTGTTGATTCATGGGTATATGGCAGCTCCTGAAGAGATGAAGGCCTTTGCCCGTTATCTGCACGAGCAATTTTTTACAATATATGTGCCAAGACTTAAAGGCCATGGTACAGCACCTGAAGACCTTGCCGGAACAAAGTTTGAACAGTGGATTGAATCTGTGGAAGAAGCCTTTGTGATTTTACGCCACTCTTGTGATAAAGTCATTGTGGGTGGTTTTTCAACAGGTGCCGGCCTTGCTTTGGAATTATCAACAAGGGTGGATGATATTGCAGCAGTTTTTGCTGTTGCCCCACCCATGAGGCTTAAAGACCTTGGATCGTATTTTGTACCTGCCATTGATGCCTGGAATACAATGATAAAAAAAATACATCTTGACTCCATTGCCAAGGAATTCATTGAAAATCATCCTGAAAATCCACATATTAATTATGTGAGAAATCCCATAGCCGGCATGCACGAACTTGAAAAACTCATGGAGCAACTTGAAGTTAAATTAAAAAGCATTAATAAACCAACACTTGTGGTGCAATCCAGGAATGATCCTGTGGTTGATTCATCTGGAACCCTTAAATTGTTTAATAAACTGGGTTGTGATATTAAAGAATACTATATCTTTGATTATGACAGACACGGGATATTGACAGGTAAGGGCATAAAAAGAATTTATATGGCCATTGAAAATTTTATTAAACAATTTTGCTGAAATTGTATCCAAATCACATAAAAACTATGTTTAAAATAGTGCCCCTCGGAAATGATTTAGCTGAATCTATTCTTTTAACAAAAAATATTTTGGATTAACCCATGCAGATTAAATGTTCTTTTAAAACCATATGTAACTTGCTTATTATACTTTTTGCTGCTTTTCTAATTTGTTTGACGGCCCAAACCACCCAGGCAATTGAAAATCAGGCAAACAATGCTCTTTTCCCTTCTCTTATGCAAAGTATTCAATTTGATAATAATATTGAGTTTTGTAATATTAAAATACCCCTTGATCGTCAGGATATAAAAGAGAGATTTGAAAAAGAGATATTGCTTGCATTGTGGGATCGCCCACAAGTGATTTTGTGGATTAAACGGTCAGGAAAATATTTTTCCATTATAGAACATATTTTAAAACAATATCAACTCCCCCTGGATTTAAAATATGTTCCTTTGATTGAAAGTGCATTAAGGCCCCATTCAAAATCTTCAAGAGGGGCAGTAGGCTATTGGCAGTTTATACGCTCAACAGGAAAACACTATGGCCTCAGGATTGATTCCATGATTGATGAGAGAAGAGATATCTTTAAATCCACCCATGCAGCATGTAAATACATAAAAGATCTTGAAAAACAATTTGGATCATATCTGCTTGCCCTTGCTGCATATAATATGGGTGAATATGGTCTTAAAAAAGAGATAAAAGCTCAAACCAACCAGGACTTTTTTTCACTCTATCTGCCTTTGGAGACCCAGAGATATATTTTTAAACTTGCTGCTGCCAGATTAATTCTTGAGAACAGGGAATCATATGGTTTTTACCTGAATAAAGCAGATTTATATCCAGTTTTTGTTTTTGATAAAATTAATTTTAAATCAGATTTCCAGATTCCCATTGCCTTGATTGCAAGTGCAGCTGATGTATCTTTTAAAACAATTAAAGATTATAACCCTCAATTGCGTGGATATTTTCTTGATAAAGGTGACATCAGTATTCTAATACCAAAGGGCAAAGCAGAGGGGTTTAAAAAAAAAATTACAGATAGCTATAAGATGTGGCAGAAAGCTTATAAGACAAAGTTTCACATTGTTAAGCCAGGAGATAGTTTAACCTTGATTGCAAAAAAATATCAAATATCTCTTTTATCTTTATTAAAATCTAATAATCTTTCATTAAAAAGTATGATTCACCCCGGGGACAGGCTTTTGGTTGAATGATTATGAAGGGGTATTTTTTGAATTATTTTTTTTTGGCTTTTGTTGTTTTTTGAGGCAGATTTTATCATCGCGTATAATGGCACAAAGTTTGGGATTGTGCAGTTCTCTGCAAGTAGCATGATTATAAAGCGGGCACTCAGGGTATTGTTTTGACATT
>JAOZRI010000191.1 GCA_029940235.1 Desulfobacula sp.
CAGGCAGGGCACTTTTCAGGTGCTGATTTTCCAGTGTGAAGATAGCCGCAGCTTAAGCATCGCCAGACTTGTTCTTCTTCTTTTTGAAAGACTCTCTCCTTTGCTATATTATCAGCAAGCTCAAGGTAGAGTTTTTTATGATGCTCTTCAGCTACAATTATGTTATTAAAAGTATCTTCTGCTCTTTCAAAACCTTCATCCTTTGCTGTCAGTGCAAATTTTGCATACATATCCTGGCTTACATATTGTTCCAGGGCAGCTGCTGAAAGAAGGTTGGCATGCGTATCCTTGATCACACCAGTGGGGAAAACCCATTTCATCTCAAGCTCTCCACCGTTGAAAAATTTAAAAAACCGCAAGGCATGCTCAAATTCCTGATCAGCGGTTTCATTAAAAATTTTTGCAATCTGGATATATCCATCATCTCTTGCCTTATTTGCAAAAAAATCATACCTGGTTCTTGCCTGGGTCTCTGCTCCAAAGGAGATATGAAGGTTTTTTGCTGTCTGGCTTTCCCTGAATTTTACCATGGCAGCCTTCTTTTTTTATTCTTCAATAATAATGGCATCAGCGCCGCATTCGTCTGCTGCCTGTTGAACTATTTTTTGAAGATGTTCTGGGATTTCATCCATCTTAATTGTTGAAATCAGCTGGTCTTCATCATACTCAAAAACATCTGCACAAAGTTCGTTGCAATTTCTGTCACCCATACACTGTTTTGTAATTGTTACTTTCATTTTAGATTTCTCCTTTTGTTTGATTATTTACCCTGCATAGCTTCGGCCATATTCTTTTGTGCCTCTACAACTTCAGGATCAGTCATATACTTCATTATTTTCATGAAAGATCCAGCAAGTTTTGTTCCAACCTGCTGTGCCTTTTTATTCATCTCTTTGAGTTCTTCAGGGATTTTGCTGTTGGTCATCATATCAGGATATTTGTCTTTAATCTTCTGCATTTCAGGTGCCAGTTTTTTAAACTGTTCAGAGTAATTTTCCATGGCCTTTACAATATCCTTGCTGGAGTTAGAGTCCTCAAGATCCTGAATATAGCTTTCTGTTATTTTAATAAAATCTTTATTTACTTCAATCGCATCATCATATTTCCCACCGCCGCAACCCCAAAAAGTAATCAACACAGAAGCAACCAATAAAGTTTTCAATATCTTTTTCACAAAGTCTCCTTTTTTGATCCTGCCAATCAATAATTAAACAATATAGAATTTGTTACTATTTGCTATACCATATAAATAATTATTTATGGCCTGTCAAGGGAAGCAGAGCTGGTTCAGCTTATTCTTAATTTAGAATTGTTTTTCCTGCGATTTATTTGAAGTAATAGGTTCTTTTCCAATGTCAAAATAATGTGGAAATCTTTACAAAATATTAATTGCTTTTAAATTGACCGGGTAATTTTTTTATACTTTGAGTAACAATTACCTTCTGTCAAAGGTATATGGTGGTGTGACAATTATAGCAAAAGCGACCAATTCAGAGGATAGTCCACAGGATTTTTTCATGCCTAAAAAGCTTGGTTTATAGCCAGTAGTCTCGTCTTTTTGAAATATTTCAATTTGAGGATATTGAACTTTTAGATCCAAATTTCAAAAATTAATTTTATGGCTAAAAATTTAAAATTGAAGGTACCAGATCTTGTGGGTGGCATTTACAGGAAATAATCATGACTTCACGTTCTATTGCAAAAAGAAGCATTCTGATTTATGACTTGTAATCTCGCTAGATTTTGAATATAAATATAATCAGAAATCATACGAAAATGTAGCATGACTTTGTGTCTACAAAAAGCAAGAAAGATCAGAAATGGCTAAATGTTTTTATATCTCATGTATTATGGCAAATACTCGAAGTTTTAGATAGAAAAGCTTGATCTTAAAACATTTTCCAGTTATACAGAATTTATACTTATTAATTTGATGAAGGGGGATAGTATTTAAATGCAAAATGATATTGCAGATCAAATAATTTCTTATCTTATTGAAGCAGAACTTATTACCAATAAACAGGTTCAGCATGCACAAAAGATAAAATCAAAAATCGTCTCCTCCAAACGGATTCTCGATATTCTAAAAGAGTTGAAATACATAACAGATGACCAGATTAAACAGGCTTTAACCAGTCATAAGCATTCTTTCAGAATTGGTGATCTGCTTATTGAATTTGGTTACCTTACCAGAGAAAAACTTGATGCTGCCCTTGAAATAAAAAAAAACAATAAGGGCAAAAAGAAAAAGCTTGGAGAGATATTAATCGAGCAAAAATTTATTTCAGAAGATGATTTTCTTGATCTGTTATCCATTCAGCTTGGATTCCCGCATATTGATCCAGATATTGATGAAATTGATAAAAAACTTATCTCTAAAGCCTCTATTAAATGGTTCCGGCACTATCAAGTTATTCCTTTGTATTATCAGGAAAATAAACCTTTAATTGCTTTTGCAGATCCTTTTAATACAAAAAGCATTAATGCTGTTACTGAAACATTTGGTTCTGACTTTTTAACTGCTGTTTCATCATACAATGCTATTTTTTTAATTTTAAATAAACTTGAATATGGATCAAAAACCCAGGCCGTTGATGAGGATTCTGTACAGGCTATTGTGGATTCCATCATACAGAGTGCTCTTTTACAAGAAGTCAGTGATATACATATGGAACCGTTTAAAAATAAGCTTGTTGTGCGTTTTCGACAAGACGGCATCCTTGTACATTACAAAGATTATCCCATTGAAATCATTCCCATGTTGACAAGCCGTATAAAAATTATGAGCAATGCAAATATTGCTGAAAAAAGAAAGCATCAAGGAGGGAGAATCACTTTTGATTTTAATGGCAGTGAATTTGATTTACGGGTCTCTTTTTATGTGTCGGTTTTTGGTGAAAAAATTGTTTTGCGGGTTTTAAACAGTGTAAACCAGATTCTGCCAATTGAACATATTGGCATGCGGTCAAAGCTGCTCAAGCGATTTTTGCAGGATGCCTTAGACACTCCCTCTGGAGTTATCCTGGTCACAGGTCCCACAGGTTCAGGTAAAACAACAACAGTTTATTCGTGTATCAATCATATAAAAAAGCCTGAAATCAGTATTATAACAGCAGAAGAACCTGTTGAATATATAATGAAGGATGTTATCCAGTGTTCAATAAATCCCAATATTAATTTAACCTACGAGGAAACTTTAAGACATATTGTAAGACAGGATCCAGATGTTATTGTAATAGGAGAAATCAGGGACACATATTCAGCAGATGTTGCTGTTCATGCAGCTTTAACAGGTCATAAAGTTTTGACTTCTTTTCATACAGAAGATAGCATTGGTGGTCTTATAAGGCTTATGAACATGGATATAGAAGCATTCCTTGTCTCTTCAACTGTGCTTTGTGTACTGGCTCAAAGACTTTTACGAAAAGTGTGCAGTAAATGTGCAGAAGCTTACAATTTAAGTCCATCAGATCTTGCCAAGTTAGAATATACTCCGGCAGATATTGGAAAGCATCAGTTTATTAAAGGCAAGGGCTGTTCTCGTTGCAGATATACTGGATATAAAGGTAGAATTGCAGTATTTGAAATGCTGATACTCAATGAATTTGTACGTGATGCAATTTTAACTCACAAATCCAGTCATGAAATCAGAAAAATCAGTATTGAAACTTCTGGACTGCTGACACTTCTCGAAGATGCCATACATAAGGCCGCATCGGGACTGACAACCATAGAGGAAATTTTCAGATGTGTTCCAAAACTTTTAAAACCACGCTCTATCAAAGAGATAATAAGGTTACAAGGAGAGTAATAAATGGAAGAAAATAAGGCTATAATTGATATACTTTTAGCCCACATGGAAAAAAGTGAATCAATTCCACCTTTAAGCAATAATTCAATACTGCTGCAGCGCGAATTGACAAAGGATTCCCCAGATTTTAAAAAAATGGGAAACATGATCAAATCTGATCCGCCTTTAACCAGCCATGTTTTAAAAATTGCCAATTCACCTGTTTATAAAGGACTCGAACAGGTTGATAATGTAAAAGAGGCTCTTTTAAGGCTTGGAACCAATGAAATTAAAAATATTGCAATCTGGGCAATACATCAATCCAATTTTAAAACCAAAGACCCTTTTATTAAAAAATTTAAAGCAAATCTATGGTTCCACTCCCTCTCCTGTGCCACAGGTGCTGTATGGGCAGCAAAATATCTTGAAATGGATGATATCGTGCCTAAAGCTTTTATAGCAGGACTGCTTCATGATATGGGCGCTTTATATCTTCTTACTGCACTTGAGAAAATAAAACGTGATAATAAAATTGAGCAATACCCCTCTGAATTTGTTTTAAATGCTTTAATTAAAAAATTTCATACTGAGCAGGGTGCCCAATTATTAAAACACTGGAATCTTCCAGAACAGTTTATTATTATTGCAAGGGATCATCATACAGAGAACTTTGATCAATCTGACATGCTTCTTGTCTTGATCAGACTTATAAATAAGATATGCAAGAAAATGGAGAAAGGTAATAAAAAAGAAGCTACAGCTATAATAGTCGCTTGTGACGAGGCAAATATTTTAAACCTTTCAGAACTTGGAATTGCTGAAATTGAAATTGGAATTGAAGCAGCCCAGGAAAAATTTAAAACACTGTTTTAAAATTACACTACCTAAAACCCTGTCCGAAAACCCCGTGTTTGGACGAAAAATTGCCCACATGTGAGGTGCAAGGCTCGCATAGATGCGCATATGTAAAAATCCTACCCCAGAAGGGGCAGGGTTTGGGATCACCCCTAAAAGGGGATTAAATGCCTTGCCTCCTGAGGGGGCAAGGTAAGCTATCCCACGGTTAATATTAGCTGAACAAATTGGACTGTCCAGATCTTTTTTCTTTCTGATCCTGATGTTTTACATACTTTTGAATCATATCAGAATCCAAACCAACTGTATCTACACAATACCCTCTCGACCAAAATTTATTACCCC
>JAOZRI010000192.1 GCA_029940235.1 Desulfobacula sp.
CTTTTTTCAGGAACAATCAGAGAGAATATTCTCATGGGTAAAACACCTGATAAAAAACTTTTTGACAAGATTATAAATGTCTGCTGTCTTAAAGCCACTCTAAAGCAGATGCCCAAAGGTCTTGATACCATGGTGGGAGAAAGGGGTGTCACACTGTCCGGTGGTCAAAAACAGAGAGTTGCCCTTGCTAGAACTTTGATAACAAAAAAGCCAATAATTATCTTAGATGACCCCATAAGCCAGATGGATACAGATACAGCATCTAAAGTTATTCAACGATTAAACCAGATGAACCTTGATGCAAGCTTAATAATTATCTCCCACAGAATCTCTGCCTTAAGCCTATGTGACACTATTTATATTTTAAACTCAGGAGAGATAGAAAATTACGGGACACATAAAGAACTTATATTAACCAATACCTTTTATAGAAGATCCTATGAAGTGCAGCAGTCAAAACAGGTGTATCATGTCTGAACAAAGCCATGAAGAGAGAGTAATAAAGCTTGCTGACTTAAAGCTTCTCAAAGCTCTGCTGCCTTTTATAAAACCCTATTCATGGATGTTGATTCTTGCAACTCTCCTGGTTTTTATTGTCACAGGATTTGAACTTATTGTGCCTCTTTTTATTCAAAAGGCCTTTGACCATTTTATTATTCCTGTAGACTCAATAAAAGAGCTTAGTATACTGGGGTTCACCATTATATCCTTTAAAACCTTCTGCCTTATTTTTCTTGTTTTGATTCTCACCGGTTTTATAATTGATTTTTTCCAAAGCCTTTTCATGGAGTATACAGGTCAAAAAATTATATTGAATCTGCGGCACAGGCTTTTTTCCCACATGGCATTTTTACCTGTGGTGTTTTATGACCAAAATTCTTCGGGCAGGCTGGTATCAAGGGTAACCAATGATATTGAAAATATGAATGAAATGTTCACATCTGTGCTGATCTTTATTTTCAAGGATCTTATGCTGATGGTTGGTATATTGATAATCCTATTTTATATTGATATCAAGCTTGCCTTTTATATATCCTGCCTTGTTCCTGTTATTATCATAAGTATTATTATATTTTCAAAAGTCCTGCGCCAGACTTTCAGGACAATCCGTCAGAAAATAGGTGAAATAAACCACAGTTTTTCAGAAGCCATCACTGGAATAAAAATCATCCAGACAACATCCAGCCAGAACCAGTTCATGCACAAATTTAAAACCCTTAATTTTGAACATTTCAAGGCAGCACTGTTCCAGATCAGAATATTTTCCATATTCATGCCTTTTATAGGATTTTTAAGCATGGTGAGTATTGCCATGATAATCTGGTCAGGAAGCTTTGAAATTATTGAAAAATCCATGACCATTGGAGGGCTCATAGCTTTTTTAAGCTATATGAAACTTTTTTTTCGACCACTAAGGGATTTATCAGAAAAATTTAATCTTCTCCAGAGTGCTCTTGCTTCTGCAGAACGTGTTGTTACCATACTCAATCATGACAAGGACAAAACAAGAACTGCAAAAATAAAAACAGACCTTGATAAAATCACCAGACTTGAATTAAATAAAATTAATTTTTCATATAAGAAAAATGAACAAGTATTAAACACTGTTTCATTTGATCTACATAGAGGCAAATCCATTGGTATTGCAGGACAAACCGGGTCAGGTAAAAGTTCAATAATTAATCTTATCACAGGTTTTTACAAACCTGACAACGGCACAATTTTAATCAATAACTTAGATTATAACTCCATGGATTTAAAAGATATCAGAAATAAGATCGCCCTTGTCATGCAGGACCCGTTCCTTGTTTCAGGCAGCATAAAGGATAATATCCAGCCTTCAAAATTTAATATGGATAATAAAACACTTGAAAAAGCACTATATGATGCAAACTGTGATTTTCTGTTTGATAAATTTTCAGGCCTTGATACATTGATTCAAGAAGGCGGCCGTCCCCTTTCCAGCGGAGAAAAACAGCTTGTCTGCATTGCACGGGCATTTGCCTTTAACCCTGATCTGATCATCTTTGATGAAGCAACATCTTATATGGATTCACAATCTGAACTAAAAATCCATGATGCCATGAAAAAACTTATGAAGGGAAGGCTTTCCATCATCATTGCCCACAGGCTTTCCACCATCAAAAATTGTGATAACATCCTGCTTTTAAAGGATGGTGCAATAAAAGAGAGCGGATCACATCAAAAACTGGTTGATTTAAAGGGCGAATATTTTCATCTTTTGCAGATGGAAAAAATCTAATGGCGAACAAAGGATAATAACTTCAAGACCATGGCGCTTGAAAAAGCAATACAAACAATATAGATTGTGATAATCAATAATTGAGCACAGACATTTAATCAAGGAGAAAGACAATGACAATGATCATTGCTGTAATTGCCATTATTGCCATCATAGGATTTGGCATTATGATGAAAAATAGCAAAAACAAAGAAGCACAATCAGAAAGCAGCAAGACACCAGTCTCTACAACTTCAAAATCTGAAGATTCATCACAACAGGAACTTACAACCATGATGGACTCTTTGTTAAGTTTAAATATTCTGTTAAGAAAAGACAGAGATTTCCCAGATCAAATGATAGAAACAATAGAAGCTATTATTGATGATTTAGCCATGATCACACCTGCCATGATACAAAGATATCCAGGGGAGACCCTGACCTATGAACTAAAAAAAATTGGCAAAGAACATCTTTACAAAACTGTCAAAGAATATCTTGATCTTTCATTGGAAAGCAGGAAAAACCAGTTTATTATATTTAAAAAAACCATTACAGACCTCCATGAAATATCCAATAGATCAAGGGATATTGTACAAAAAAATGAGACTGCAGAGTTTAAAACCATGGCTAATTTTCTTGCTGGTAAATTTGCAGGGTAACTGCCACGGGCAGTCTCTTAACAGCCCACAACCAGCAATAAAAGTTAATCTTTAAGTTTGAAATTAATTTTATATAAATTTTAATCAGATAAATTGAATAGACAATAAAAATATAAAAGCTTTTTTTAGGAGAATTAAAATGACTGACATGACCAAAGACCTTCAAAGAGTTGCCAGCCAGGCAAAAGCCCCAATACTTGATGAAATCACTGAAGCGTCAGGTCAGGGGGCTTTAACCCCGGTACAAACCCCTGACAACCTTGAACCCATTCAGCCACGACATCTCAGCGTTGAGGATATCCAAGATATTGAATCCAAAGCAGATGAGTTTGTTGAAAAGGTAAAACTTGAACCTTCTGACTGGCAGCTTGGCAATTTTGTTTTTGGACTGGGACAGGAAATTATGGACCAGACCCAGGCACAGGTAACTCTTTATGATCGTAAAATGGGCAATGTCCTTAGAAATGTGGCAACAGATGACTCTTCTCCTGTGGGTAAAAACATCCTTGCAATCAAGACTGAACTTGATAAGGTAAACCCCACCATGGTTTCAAGGACTGAAATGCCCTTTCCTAAAAAAATGCTGGGGTTGTTTACAAAAACTGTGAACCGCCTTCCCAAGGGTGATGAAATATTAAGAGTCATTGCTGAACGAAGAGAGACAGTTAATTCCACCATTGACGGCATTCGTGATCATTTAAGAAATGAGGCTGACCAGGTTGCTTTTGATGCTGCCGAGCTTTCAACTATTTGTGATTCCTTAAAAGAGATTCAGCCAAAACTGCAGGAAGAGATCTATCTTGGGCAGATTATCTGGCAAAAACTCATGGAGTATCTTGATAGAGTGGATGATCCAAGAGCCAAGGAAGCTCTTACAACCTTGACCAGTGATCTTGCCATGGCTGTGGTGGATCTTCAGACCATTGACAACTCAAATCTTCAAACAAGATTTGGTGGCGAGATGATGGTAAGGAACTCACATCTTGTAAGAAGACTTGTTCAGAGAACTGATATGATTCTCTCCACAGCTGTTAAAAATGCTCTTGCTGTCAGAGTTGCAGCAGAACAGCAGATGGAAACCATGCAGCATCTTGATATGGTACAAAAGGCTGCTGCTGAAACCATGAAAGATACAGCAAATGTCATTGGCGATGCAGCCATAAAAGGTGCAAAAATGAGCCAGAGTATGACTGTAAACATTGATGCACTTGAAGAAGCTTGCCAGACCTATGAACAGGCCTTTGAAACCTATGCCATGATTTCCAAGGAAACCATTAATATTGCATCCCAGAGTTCCAATGCTCTTGGAAAAATGAATGACCGCTTCAGGGCAAGAACCGATGCATTGACTGCAAGGCGTGAGGATAAATAATATGCTTGATATTGCAACACAAAAGTCTTTTACTCAAAGATTCACTGCCATAAGAAAACTTAAAAAAGAGCAGCTTGTCTCTGATACACAAAAAATATCCTTCACTTTAAAAGATGTGGGACAAAATTCATTTTTTGAATATCTTGGCAAAACCTGGTTTATTAAGGATTTCAATAAATATGAAGAGACCTCGGATGATTTTAAAAGCAAAAAAGGTTATTTTATTTATGAACTGACCTGCCTTTGTCTTGAAACCGGTAAAACTGCTAATTTTGAGTGGGAATTTGATGATGAACTTGAGATTTCCATGACACTTGAGCGGCTGTCTTTTCGAAATTTAAAAGATGATGCAGGAGAAGCCATTGATGAAGATGATCTGGATCAGATTGCTGATGACAAAGATGTGATAGTAATCAATGGAGAAAAATTCTGGTATGAAGATGACTGGGCATCTATATATTACCGTGGCAGCAGAGAAGAGAAGGTATATATGTATGAATTTGAAAATGAAAACCATACAAAATATTTAACCATTGAAGAGTGGTCAGGTTCAGGCAAAGATGAATACCAGATTTACACTTCAAGTCCCATTGATCCAGACTCCATCAGCATTATCAGCAAAGGAGATATTTAAAGGATGGTTTATAAAACAAAACAGATCCTTACCTTGTTTATAAGAATACTGTTCATGGCAGGTTT
>JAOZRI010000193.1 GCA_029940235.1 Desulfobacula sp.
GTAAAAGCATGTTTATCTCCTTTTGCAACTCTTTGCATAAGCTCTTCATTTGTTTGTATTTTACCTGAGTATTCTTTCATTGGGCTGAATTCAGTCACTATTCAGTAAAACATTTTTATTTGATCGATGTTCATAGGTTTATTGGAAATAATATCAGTTGGAAGAAAAGTTGCAATCTTTATTTTTTTTGTATTTTTACATCAAACCAGCCATCACCTGAATGAAATATGGGGAACAAATCTGCCGGTTCTGGCAGAATATTCATGATACTCACTGCCAAAAATTTTCAGCATCATTTTTTCTTCGCGGGTTACAAGTTTATGCCATACAATATGAAGAAGGATATACCAGAAGATAAAAATCCAGGAATTTAGATACAAAACCACACCCAATGCTATAAATGTTATCCAGGCTGCATACAAAGGATGGCGGAAATACCTGAATGGACCATGAATGCACAATAAATTTTTATTCCACCATGTTCTTAAAGTCCAAAAACTCCATAGATGCAGGCTGGCACCAAGAACAATCAGCACTGTCACAATACCATGCAATAGTTTTAAATTTTCAGTTGTCAGGATCAGGGGTTGATTAAATATACTGGTAAACCAGTTGAAAATGAAAAAAAGAGTGATACTGATAACAGCTCCGAAAGGACCCACGCCAAATAATTGTTTGTACCACTTATGTCTCATATATAGAGATCTGCCTTCTTGACATAATAAAGGATTTAAAGTTAATGAAAGAGATATAGTAAATATACAAAATAATAAAATTAAGGAGTTGCAATGTCAATATATATTCCAACAAGGGGTGATGCATTCAGGTTGTTAAAAAAATATACTACAAAAGAGGGGTTGATCAAACATGCACTTTCTGTTGAAGCAGTTATGGGGCATTTCGCTCAGCGCTTTAATGAAGATGAAGAAAAATGGCGGGTCATTGGATTGGTGCATGATCTTGATTATGAAATGTTTCCTGAAGAGCATTGCCACAAATGTGTTGAATTGTTTAAAGAACACAATTGGCCAGAAGAGTATATTCGGGCAGTCATAAGTCATGGCTTTGGGATTTGTACAGATGTGAAACCTGAAACTAATCTTGAGAAAACACTCTATGCAGTTGATGAACTGACAGGTCTTGTGGCAAGCTCTGCTCTTGTAAGACCCTCAAAAAGTATTCTTGATATCAAGGCAAAATCTGTTAAAAAGAAATTTAAGGATAAAAGATTTGCTGCCGGGGTTGACCGACAGGTTATCACACAAGGTGCTGAATTTCTTAATATGGAACTTTCCGAACTGATCACACAAGTAATATTAGGTATGAGGCCAGCAGCGAAAACCATAGGTTTAAAAGGGAATTTGTAATTTTAATTTGGTGACCCAAATTTATCAATTAAAGCCATGCCCTTTTTTATAAAATTTTAGGTAACCATCTATCCTGTTTTTTTGGGAAAAAGCTATGACAGGAATAATGCTCAGTTCATCTGTACAGGAGAAATTTTTTCTTAAAAATTAATTAGAGCATATTTTATTTAAAAACGCTTGTCGCAAAGCTTTTAATGTAGTAAAAAAATTATTTAACAATGTCACATTATTGGATTTGCCCATAACTGTTTAATCCAACAATTTTTTGTGTTGTAATCGTCAAAATTATAGTGAGGAAAAAATGAAAATACATGAATATCAGGCAAAGGAGTTGTTTCGGCAATACAATGTTCCTGTTCCTCAAGGCAAGGCTGTTTTTAGTGTTGAAGAAGCAAAGGAGGCAGCTTCTGGTTTGGGTGGTTTTCCTGTGGTTGTTAAAGCCCAGATCCATGCAGGAGGAAGAGGTAAAGGAGGCGGAGTCAAACTTGCTGCTTCCATGGAAGAAGTAGAAAGTTTTGCCAGTGATATACTTGGTATGACCCTTGTTACCCACCAGACTGGGCCTGAAGGCAGGCTTGTGCAAAAGCTGCTGGTTGAAGCAGGCCAGCAAATAGAAAAAGAGCTTTATTTAAGCCTTCTTGTGGATAGAGCCACGGCATCTGTTGTTATAATGGCAAGCCGTGACGGTGGTATGAATATAGAAGATGTGGCAGCCAATACTCCTGAAAGAATTATAAAGGTTCAAGTGGATCCCTTAATGGGGATTCAGGGATATCAACTAAGGCAGGTGGGCTTTGGTCTTGAACTGCCAGCTGCTGCGATGAAACAGTTTTCACAGCTTTTAGCCAATTTATATAAATTTTTCATTGCAAATGACTGCTCCCTTGTTGAAATAAATCCCTTGATTTTAACTTTTGATGATCAGGTTATGGCCTTGGATGCCAAGGTGGATTTTGATTCCAATGCCATGTACCGTCATAAAAATCTTATGGAGTTAAGGGATCTTGATGAAGAAGACCCCATGGAAGTTGAAGCATCAAAATATAATCTAAACTACATCAATCTTGATGGTAATGTAGGTAATATTGTTAACGGAGCAGGTCTTGCCATGGCAACCATGGATATAATAAAAAATGCCGGGGCAACTCCTGCTAACTTTATGGATGTGGGGGGCGGAGCAAGTTCTGAACAGGTTGAAAATGCATTTAAAATTATTCTGGCAGATGAAAAAGTGAAAGCTGTTTTGATTAATATTTTCGGCGGTATTTTAAGGTGTGATAATTTTGCACAGGGTGTAGTGGATGCAGCACAGAAAACCGGTATTAATATCCCTGTGGTTGTGCGAATGGAAGGCACTAATGTGGATGAGGGAAAGAAAATTTTAAATGATGCCAACCTTGGTTTGACAAGTGCTGTTGATCTTGCCGATGCAGCTCAAAAAATAGCGACCGCTGTGAGCTGAAGCTGACATGTGTTTGAATGAAAAATTGCCGATATACAAGGCGCAAAAAATTTTCGAACCGGAGTGTACTATGGTACATGAGGATTTGAACATTTTGAGGCAACGAAGTAGATGGATGAGTTTTCGTTTAAACACCATTAAAGGAGATTCAAAGTGAGTATATATATAAATAAAGATACAAAGGTCGTTGTACAGGGGATTACCGGCAATGAAGGATCTTTCCATACAAGGGCATGCCTGGAATATGGAACCAAGGTCGTGGCAGGCGTAACTCCGGGTAAAGGCGGGCAGAAAATGGATGATGTTCCGGTTTTTAATACTGTTAAAAAAGCAGTTGAAGAAACAGGCGCTAATGCATCCCTTATTTTTGTTCCCCCGCCATTTGGAGCAGATGCCATTATGGAAGCAGCAGACGCTGGTATTGAGTTGATTGTAACCATCACAGAAGGGGTTCCTATTCTTGATATGGTTAAGGTTAAAAACTTTCTTGCCACAAAAAACTGCCGTCTTATAGGTCCTAACTGTCCTGGTATTATTACTCCTGAAGAGTGTAAAATAGGTATTATGCCGGGCAATATTCATAGAAAAGGTAATATTGGTGTTATTTCACGCTCCGGAACTCTTACCTATGAAGTTGTTGACCAGTTGACAAAACTTGGAATGGGTCAATCTACATGTATCGGTATAGGTGGCGATCCTGTTAATGGAACCAATTTTATTGATGTACTTGAAGCATTTCAAAATGATGATGATACAAAGGCAGTTGTAATGGTTGGAGAAATTGGCGGAAGTGCGGAAGAGGAGGCGGCAAAATATATTAAAGAAAATTTAACAAAACCTGTTGTGGGATTTATTGCAGGTCTTACCGCTCCTCCAGGCAGGAGAATGGGACATGCAGGTGCAATTATCTCAGGCTCCAGTGGAACAGGGACTGCTAAAATCAAAGCTTTTAAAGACAATGGTGTGCATGTCTGTGAAAACCTTGGGCAGATAGGTCAAATTTGTAAAGATGTATTTTGATATTTAAAATTGAGGTAAAGAGATCTTTGAATAAGGAGGTTAAGAAAATTGAATAGTTTTATTATGGAATCAACTGAAAAAAAGAGCAGGGTACCTGCAAGACTGGATTTTCTCCAGAGTGGAACAGGTCTGATACTCGGGTTGTTCATGTGGGTACACATGCTTCTTATCTGCAGTATTATTCTGGGAAAAGGCTCTTTTAATTTTGTAGCAAAAACCATGGAACTTGCTTTTTTATCAGATAATGGACAGGGCTTTCCCATAGCAGTTTTTTTTGCTGTTTTTATTATATTTACTCTGTTTATCATACATGCATTGCTTGGGGTAAGAAAATTTCCTATTTCCTGGAAGCAGCATAGAATTATTGTCGATCAGATGCAGATGATGAAACATCAAGATACAAACTTGTGGTATATACAGGTGTTTACGGGATTTATAATGTTTTTTGCAGGCTCGGTTCATCTTTATACCATGCTGACAAACCCCGGCTCCATTGGCCCTTATATGTCGGCGGATAGAATTGTTTCAGGCAATATGTGGCCTCTTTATATAATTCTTCTTATCTGTGTCGAGCTTCATGCCACCATCGGTATTTACAGACTTTGTATGAAATGGGGATGGTTTGCCGGTAAAGATGCCAGAAAATCAAGAGCAAAACTTAAAACGCTTAAAAATAGACTTACTATTTTCTTTTTAAGTATTGGTATCCTGGCCCTGCTTGTATTTGTAGTAATCGGTATTAAACACAAGGATAGAGCAGGTGAAAGATATGATAATCATGCTGCTGCTGAACATGTACAGGCCGATGATAAAGCCCTGGAAACTAATATTTTGGAAGAGGAAATTGCGATAGAAAAAATCACAATTGAAAACCCTTCCAGAGAGATTGAAAAAATTATTTCTGAGGAGATAAACGATTCCCATGATAAAATTCCAGCACCTGAAGCGGAACATGATTGGGAAATCAAGCAACCAGCTGACACAACACATGAGGTACAATAAATGAAAGTCATATATACGGATTCACTTGTAATTGGAGGCGGACTTGCAGGGCTTAGAGTTGCCATTGCATCAATGCAGAGAGGTTTTGACACCATTGTCCTCTCTC
>JAOZRI010000194.1 GCA_029940235.1 Desulfobacula sp.
TTCATTTTTAGCCCTGACTTCTGCCTGTTGTTTCAGGTCAGAGACAAAGCTTGGCCATGGGCCAGATTCCAGCTGATCCAGGAAAGGAGTTTCATGCTTAGCCATTTACTTACCTCCGTTAATAATTAATTTACACTTAAATAATGAAATAGTTATCTAAACTTTTCATTCAATAATCTCAATTTTTATTGCTCCGTAACGTTGCAAACCCTTATACCGCCGCACAATGGGCACAACTTGAGCAAACTAACATTGTTCATATAAGACTTATATCAGTACATGTCAATAAAAAAGGTTATTTTTCAATATTTTTGAGAATTGAATACAATCTTCTGCAATGAATTTGTAAATTTTCTTCTATCAAAGTTATTTCAAGGGGATCAGAGCAGGTGGATTCTACACTGTTTATCAAAATATCCAATATCTGTTCACTATCAAATTGCACAAAAAACTCAATAAAAGCTGACCTTAAATCTCCATAATCATAAATTACAGATTTTTCATCCAAAGCAGATAGAAAACCTTTTATGACTCCATTTAGCACAAGTTCATCTATCATCACTATTTCACCTGTACCATTTAATCGATCTATACGTATTCTTATTGTCATATTTAAAAAAAATAATAATAAGGACGGAAGAATATATGTTTTTTTATTACTTTCTCGGGCACCAAACTGCGTTAGAGGAGAGTACTCCCTGATTGTAATCAATCTTACACTGAATGTGCCCTCCTCCATGCTTACAATAAAATCACCGGCAGCATGATGCCAGGAAGAGATATGTTCAAAGGTTTCAATATTATAATAGTGGGTCAAAATCCCAGCAATTTTCTGATAGATTGCAAAAGCCTCTTCCACCTGGATATAGTGGCAACTGCCATTGGAGTCCCATATTGAAATTTGTCGGGTTTCATTATCATCGCTGACATGGAACTCTCTATAATCCTCAAACCATTGGCCAAGAAAAAAGCCGACCCCCGCTACACCCATTGTTATAAAATCAAATCCATAAATCTGTGGCAGGTAAGATTTTGAATGCCTTTTATTGATTTTCAAGAGCAGTTCATACTCATTTTTTATAAGAGCAATGCCCTTTTTTGAGACAGCACCATTCAGGACAAAAGAGCAGGTTTGGTTATTGTAAAAAACCACCTGAATTTTCAAAGGATGATAAAAAGCACCATGTTTTTCAAGAAAAACTTCAATCTTGATTATTTGATTTTCCATGATGGAGGTATCATGGACAGACTCACCATGAGAAAATTTGAAATTTGAAAACGACTTAAGATCTAAAGACGATTTAATCCCTGTTTGTAAAATTAAAAAATCATTTTTTGATAAAACCTTGCAGGCAGCAAGATAGTAATCGCCTGTTGTAAAGTCAGCATCACAAGATTGTCTGATTTTTTTCCCGGACAATGGCAATAGCCACAATTTTGAACCAGGTAAAACCTCTTTTTCCACACCTGATATAAAAAATCTAAATAAATTAGACCCCATTAAAAGTTTACCCTAAAACAGGTTGGATTGCTAGGAAGAATCATAACCGGAAGGGCACATGCACAATATAAACCTGTTTTTGAGTTAACCCTATGCTTTTCTATGGGGAGCAAGCTCATCTTTAAGCTCCTGTGCAACCTCAAATCCAAATTTTTCTGCTTTATCACAATGCTCAATGGCTTTAGAGAATTCTTTATTCTCAAGATATGCCACAGCAAGATTATTGTGGGCAACAGGAAATTCAGGCTGTATCTCAACAGCCTCAAGGTTTGCCTTAATACCTTCGGCAATAAGACCCTTCATGAAATAGGCAGTCCCAAGGGTAGTATATGCCTGGACAAAATTTTTATTATGGATAATGGCTTTTTTAAGATTTTTAATGGCCTTATCCATTTTTTCCTCATCTTCTTTTGGGTTTTTGCCATCAATCAATTGAAGAAGAACAAATGCCATATTACTATACCCTTCAGCAAATCCTGCTCTTGCTTTTGTGGCACGCTGATTAAATCTGTAGCATCCTTCAAGATCTTTTCTCTGCAGACAAATTCCACCGAGAAGGACATAGGCTTCTGCAAGTGATGGGCTGCAGTCAATGGCTTCATGGAGTTCATTTTCCGCCTCTACATATTCCTGCTTTCCCATATAAGCCACAGCAAGGTTATAATGAGTTGTGCCGCACTCTTCATTCTTAAGAAGAGCATTTTTTAATTGTGCAATATGCTCGTCAACATTATTTGACAGGTTTTTTCCCTGGTTCACATCTGTCATTTCTTATATCCTTATTTTAATATTTATAAAATTTCATATCCTTTTCAATTTTCAGGATATAATATTTGGGACTGAAGTTTGTGTCAAGATCTATTGAAAAAGATCTATTGGAAAATTCATTAAAATAATCTGTAAATTCTTTTTTCACTTGAAGAGAATTACTACTTATGATAGCAAAAGGATATAACAACAATCAAGATATAAATGTAGGAGCAAAATTATGGAATCAGGATGCTATACAGCATTAATCACGCCATTTAATCAGGCAGGAGAACTTGATAAAGAAGGTCTTGAGCAGCTGATAAACTTTCAAATTGAGAATAACATCACAGGAATACTTGCAACTGGCACAACAGGTGAAAGCCCGACATTCAAATGGAAAGAACATGACGATGTCATTGCAAGAGTTGCACAGCTTGCAAAAGACAAATGTGCAAGGATTGCCGGCACAGGAAGTAATAATACAGATGAAGCTCTGAATGGCCTGAAAAATGCAGCAAAAGAGGGCGTGGATGCAATCCTCATGGTTGATCCATATTATAATGGCCCAAGTTCGCTTGAAATCAGAAAAGAGTATTATGAAGTGGCTGCCAGGGAATATCCTGACATGGAGATCATCCCCTATATCATTCCGGGAAGAACCGGTGCCCAGATGCTTCCCCAGGATCTTGCCATGCTTGCTCAAAATTTTAATAATATATCATGTGTTAAAGAAGCAACCGGCAATCTTGACAATATGAAACTTACCCGTAAATATTGCGGCAATGACTTTCAAATCTTTTCAGGAGATGACGGTCTTGTTTATGACATGATGACTGACCCTGAAATCAAAGCCTGCGGATCCATCTCTGTAATGTCCAATATTGCCCCGAAATTCATGACCCAAATGGTTTCAATGCTTAATGAGGGTGATACCAAAAGCGCCATGAAGATTCAAACAGCTTTAAAACCACTGCTTGACCTTGTGGTGGTTACAACCCTGGAAGATTCGCAATTTGGCCAGGTCAGTTGCAGGGCAAGAAACCCTCTTCCCTTAAAAACTATTATGCAGATCTTTGGAATGCCGGGAGGACCCTGTCGAAGACCTTTGGGCAAAATGACACAAAAAGGTTTTAATATAATTCTTGATGCACTTAAAAATGTACAAACTAATAATCCCGAAGTTTTTGAACCTATTGCTCTGTTTTTTAATGTAGATATTCAGGGGAGATTGAGTAACCCGGAATTTCATAAAGACCTATACTATGATAAATATTGAAAACTAATTTTGAATTTTTAGGTTTCTGACCTTTAGGTTATTTTGAATTCTAAATTAATGATTGTTCATTTCACTATTTAACTTTAAATTCTTCTTTTCCAGTTTGGAAAAAACTGGCCTTAAGCCAATCAAAACCAAATTGCAGCAATTTAATATCATCTTCTTTAATGGTTGCAATTATTTCATCGGAAAAATTATATCTTTCAAGAAAAGTGCTGTTAAAAACAAATTCTCTGAATTTATCAATATTATAACACACCAGAAAAAACATTGTTTTACTCTCCTGGGAAAGTTTCATACTTTCAGGCAATGATTTCTTCCTGACAATAAGCTCCATCCAGCCATCATTGACTTGATCTCTAAGATCAACGCCCTGATCCTCTCGCCATTCAGCCACTGTCCACTCTCTGTTTTCATCAAATCCTTTACAGTGAGATTCTTTCACTGTGAAAAAGAATTCATCTTTTTCTCCACTCTCTCCAGAATAGCTTAAAGAACCAACTCCAAGAGGGTAGTATCTACAGGTTGTAGGACGATCACTATATATGGCACAACCCTCCTTGTCATCAACAAAGGGGCATGATTTTCTTTTATCATCAAGCAGTTTAAGCATTACCACGGGAAGGTCTGCTTTTTCGAGAAGTTGAGGAGTTGTGAATTCTGCAAGAAACTCTTCAGAAGATATCTCCAGTTTGTTACGCATGGTTAAAATATCGTACGGGGTGAGCATAATATCAATTCCCCGGCAACAGTCAGTAAAACATTTGACTCCTTTATGACAATCAAATTTGAATTTGCTTGATAAACTGAGTTGCTCAGGTGGTATTTCGGATGTATTTATTTTTTTATCTTTCATTAGAATTTTCCTTAAAACTTTCTTTATTTTAATATTATAACAACCATTTAAAGCGTGTGGACTATAAAAAAAACAGGCAATAATGTCAATAGATTACAAAATCAGATGAAAAGTTAATCTTTACATTCAAAATAACTTTTCATATAAAATAAAAGATTGTATATAACTCACCAAATCAGCCAAAGGAGTTGAGATGAAAATAAGAAAAGCAGTTTTCCCTGTAGCAGGGCTTGGCACAAGATTTATACCTGCCACCAAAGCCATGGCAAAAGAGATGCTTCCGGTTGTTGATAAACCCATTATCCAATATGCAGTTGAAGAAGCATTTGAAGCTGGTATAGAGCATATTGTTTTTGTTACCGGCAGGGGCAAAAAAGCGCTCGAAGATCATTTTGACAGATCTTTTGAGATTGAACACAATCTTAAAATGAAAGGGAAAAATGACCTTTTAAAACAGGTCCAGGAGCTTGTTCCAAAAACCGGTACCATTATTTATACAAGACAGAATCAACCCCTCGGACTTGGCCATGCCATCTGGT
>JAOZRI010000195.1 GCA_029940235.1 Desulfobacula sp.
CACCATGGCAGGGATTAACCATTCCCTGCCATGATTGTTATCTTCTCCATCTGATAAAGCCTGCCCTCAAAAATATTTAAATACTAAAGCAGTGAGCGACCCCACACCTGTCATCAATGTCATACATAACATGGATGATCCCATTATTTTTTTTTAGACTGGACAGCGGTATCAAGCGTGTCAATGGCTTTTTTAAATTGAATATTTTTTTTCTCTTTTTCAATCCAATATGATCGGTCATTAAAACAGGGATACGCATTAGTACAGATAACAGGTCGCTGTTCAAATGAGAGGGAACATCCGGTTTCAAGTAAAACAGGGCATTGGTTTTTGTTGTTGTTACAGATCAATTGTGCAAATGCAGCCTGCTGTTCTTCCGGCATATAAAATATTGCAATAAAAAAATCTACATGGGTAAGATTTCTTGGAAAATGCCATTTGCAGCACTCTCCTTTGCATGTTGGAATGGATGTTTTGCACGCTTGTGAATATCCTTTTTGAGCTGCAATAGTTTCCATCTGATATTTTAATGAGACGATCTCCTTGACCTGTAACTCAGCTGCCCCCATCTCTTTTTGGGATAATTTTTGAAACCCATCCATTGCTATCATAAGATTTTCATGCATTGCACTCTGAATATGTTGCATTTCAGTGTTCACTGTTTATAAGATTCCAAAAAAAATTATACGAACTGAAAGTTGCATAAATAAATAACAGGTCACCATTTTTTAATCGGTAAAACAGGCATCAGGCATGGTTAGTGTCACCTGGGTTTTGTCAGCCAGAGTTTTAGATAAACCTTTAATTTTAGGCAGTTCATGGGAGAAAAAGTATTGTGCCACATGGAGTTTGCCCTCATAAAATAGTATCTCTTTTTTATTTGGCTTTGTCTGTCCTTGGGATTTGGTTTTAATGGCATATGATGCTGCATCTGCCATGGTCAGCCACTGCCAGGCAATGACCAGGATTCCAAACATCTCAAGATACAGGCTTGCATCGGCAAGATATGCTTCTGGCCCTTTTTCCATGGCAAGGGCTCCTAAATCTTTGGTGGTCTTTTCCAATATTGCCATGGCTTGGGTCAGGTCCTGGGTCATAGCATCAAGGTTTTTGTGGAGCTTTGCTGCTTGAATGCTCTCTTCCATCTCCTGTTTGAGCAGGATTAAAGCTCTACCATTTTCCATTACAATTTTTCTTCCAAGAAGGTCTAACCCTTGAATCCCGGTTGTGCCTTCATGGATTGTATGAATCCGCATATCCCTGAAATGCTGTTCTACCGGGAAATCATCGCAGTATCCATAACCTCCAAAACACTGAATAGCAGCACTCGTTGATAAAATTCCCATCTCTGAAGGATATGTTTTGGCTATGGGAGTAAGGATTTCCAAAAGAAGGTGACAATCTTTATTTGCAGGGTTACTGCCAAGAATATCTTCATACATTCCGCATTGAAGAATAAGGGAGAGAGAACCCTCCACAACAGCACGCTGGAACAGCAGCATACGTTTGACATCGGGATGCTGGATAATGGGAATTGGTTTTGAATCCTTTGCAGCTGTAACTTTTCTACCCTGATGTCGAGACCGGCAATAATCCAGAGCTGCATGATAGGCAGCAGTTGCAATGGCAGCAGCACCCATGCCAACTTCAAGCCTTGCATTGTTCATCATCTGAAACATATAGGAAAGACCCTTATGCTTTTTTCCCACAAGCCAGCCTATGCAATTATTGTTTTCACCCATGCGCAGACCGGTAATAGGTGCTCCACGATATCCAAGTTTGTGAAACAGCTGGGTAACAATGACATCATTTCCAATTAAATCCCCATTATCATCAAATCTTAATTTTGGCACAACAAACAGAGAAATACCCTTTGCTCCAGCGGGTGCTCCTTTAATTCTTGCCAGCATGAGATGCACCACATTATCAACTGCATCATGGTCTCCTGTGGAGATGAAGATTTTTTCCCCGTTGATTTTATATTTCTCATCTTCCATGGGTATGGCTTCAGTGCAAAGATCTCCAAGGGAAGTTCCGGCTTCAGGTTCTGTAAGGGCCATGGTTCCCTGCCATTTGCCTGAAAGCATTGGAGGAATACAGGTGTCTTGAAGTTGTGTCGATCCAAAATTTAAAATCAGTTTTGCAGCCCCCATGGTGAGCCCTGCATACACTGAAGCTGAATAATTGGCTGTTGCAAAGATAAAATTAATACACAAAAGAAGGGAGGAGGGCATATTTTCCCCCTCCCATTTTTCAGGGAAACCTGCTGCTATCCAGCCATCTTGTCCCAATGTTTCAAGCATTGGCCTGACTCCTTCATGTACATGTACATGACCATTTTCCAACGTTGGAGAATAGCGGTCCATCTCTTCAAACATGGGATGCATGGCTTTTCTGGCAAGTTCAGCAGCTGCCTTGAAGACCATATCTATAGTTTTTGGAGTATGATCCTTGAGATAATCAGGGTTATCTGACGGGTATTTCCCTTTTCTTGAAAAAAGTGTGAATTTAAGATTTCTCATGCTCATGAATTTATCTGCCATGGTCTTTTCCTTTAGTCAAAAGAGGATTCATCCATACTTAAGGCTGCATCTGATAAAGCCTGAACAGAAGCCATTCTTCCCTGGGCCACAGGCAGTACTGTTTCCATGTAAAAACGGGCAGAGGTTATTATACCTTTATAAAAAATCTGGTTCTTTTTTTTAGGTTTTTTTTCAAGGGCATTTGCAGCAGTAAGGGCACGCCATAAATGCATCCAGCCAAGGACCACGTCTCCTGTTGCTTCAAGAAAAGGGTGTGCATTGGCAAATGCTGTGGCATATTTTTCAGACATGGCAGCGCTTCCAAGTCCAAAAGCTGTAATACCAAGTGTCTCTGCCGCCTTGCCAAGGGATTCAGCCAAGGGTTCCAGTGATTGAAACTCTTTTGCATCAACAATGGTTTTTCCAATTTCATCAAGAAGACCTTTGAAAACCATACCTTTTTTCATGCCTATCTTGCGACCCAGAAAATCCATGGCCTGAATACCGTCGGTACCTTCATAAATAGATGCAATTTTAACATCCCTGACCAGTTGTTCCACAGGAAATTCTTTTATATAACCATAACCGCCAAAAACCTGCACAGCCTGAACACACACTTCAAAACCCCGCTGGGCGCAATAGGCTTTTACCACTGGAGTTAAAAGCTCGATCATGTCCCCTGCCTGCTCTTGCTGCGCTTTATCTATGGCATTCTCTTTTTGATCAACACACATGGCAATATAATAAATCATGCTTCTCATTCCATCCACATGAGCCTTCATCCAGCTCAGCATTCTTCTTACATCTGGATGACGTATAATGGGGATGGATTCAGCTTCAGGATCTTTAAAGCTGGCAAGATCTTTACCCTGGATTCGTTGCCTTGCATAATCAAGGGCATATAGATAGGCCAGGGATGCTGTGGTGCTGCCCTGGAATCCAACACTGATTCTTGCTTCATTCATCATATGGAACATAATCTGCAGCCCTCTGTTTTCTTCACCGAGAAGAAAACCGCGGCACTCTCCCTTGGAACCCAGGGCCATGGAGCAGGTGGCAGATCCATGGAATCCCATTTTCTCTTCAATTCCCACACACTGGACATCATTGGGTTCTGCCAGGTTTTTATCTTCATTGACCCAGATTTTGGGAACAATAAAGATGGAAATACCTCTGCTGCCTTTGGGTGCACCCTCAATACGTGCCAGAACCGGGTGAATGATATTTTGGGTCATATCGTGTTCACCATTTGTGATAAAAATTTTATTTCCTGTAATAGAGTAGGTACCGTCACTGTTTTTTTTGGCAGATGTGGTGATGGCACCCACGTCAGAACCAGCTTCGGGCTCTGTCAGCAGCATGGTACCGCCCCACTTGGCAGTATAAAGATTTTCAAGAAACATGTTTTTTAGTCGTTCTGTTCCAAAAAGTTCAATCATCTTTCCAGTGCCATGGCCCATATGGATATATCCGCTCAAGGCATAATTGGCTCCCACAGTATACTCCATGATGGCAATACTGATCAGAAAAGGTAATCCCTGGCCTCCCCAGTCAGGATCTTCCATGGTTGAGGTCAGATCTGAGTCTATCACCACTCTTCTGGCTTTGTGAAAGGAATCAGGCACTGCTACTTTCCCGTTCTCAAAATGTACACCCTGTTTATCACCGTCAGCCAGAGTGGGTAAAATTTCTTTTATTCCCACTTTCCTGGCTTCGGAAAGAATCATGTCAAAGATTTTTTTTGAAAATCCTTTATATTTTTCATAGCTTAATAATTTTTCAGCATTGAATTGTTCATAAAGGATGAACTCTATCTCTTTTTGGTCTGCTATAACTTGAGTCATTGTCTCTCTTCTCCCATAAATTTTTATCTTGAATTATGCCAGCATTCCACCATCACAAATCAGGTTTGTTCCAGTGGTAAAAGAGGCTGCATCAGACACGAGATAGAGAACAGCCCCTGCAATCTCTTCGGGTTGTGCATATCGTCCCATGGGAATTTGAGCAAGAGCGTAATTGCAGATTTCTTCAGAAGAGATAATGGCTGATGCAAATTTGGTGTCAGTGAGTCCGGGCAGCAGATTATTAATCCTGATTCCCTTTGGTGCAAGCTCTTTTGCCAGGGTCTGGGTCATATTTACAAGGGCAGCTTTGGTGGCAGAATAAATTCCCTGGAACATTATTGGTTTTACTGCATTTATCGATGAAACATTAACAATGGCACCTCTGTTTTTCATCAATGGCACAGCATACTTGATCATGAAAAAAGGTCCTTTGATATTTACATCAAGAGTTTTATCCCATAAACCTTCATCAGCTGTCAGCATTTCACCAAAATGGGGGTTGGTGGCAGCATTGTTCACAAGAATATCAAGAGTTCCATACTTTTCCACAA
>JAOZRI010000196.1 GCA_029940235.1 Desulfobacula sp.
GTGAATATCTTGGAGATGACTTAAAAGAAGTTAATGTGTTTCATCCTGAAACAGCGTTATAACCAAAATACCGGCTGAAGAATAATCGAATTTATTCTCCAGCCAGTTTATAAAAACGAACCCTAATTACTACCTTAAGGAAAAACAATACAAGATCTTAATCTTTTGCCCATCACCATATACCATCTTAAAACCAAGACATAAGCAATCTTACAGCCATACACTTTAAAATGGGTTATGTAAAATTTCCCAGAATAAATATTCACACCTGATCACTTGACTTGACATCATCAAAAAAATTTGAGTATAGACACTGCAGTGTTATATAGGAGAAGACAAATAATAAAAATTGACTGCTCAAAATTTTAATGAAATATAATTTACAGGAAACTTAAAACAGATGTTAAAAAAATTTTCTATCTCCCTGATTATTATGGCCACTTTTTTGTACGGCACTATATTTGTCATGTCCCAACGCTATGAAACCTCATTTTTTGATGAGATTGTAATGCAGCTTAACAGAATGACTGCAAACATGAATAAATCCCAGGAAGTGCAATTTACAAAACTAATACTGACAATTATTATAAATAATGAACATCCCCCATCTGACTGGAATAGGTTCATTGCCCACAACTCTGAATATGATCACAAAGAACTATTTTACTATTATAAAATATGGTCCATAAAAGCTAAATTAAATATAAATGATATAAATGCCTCATATCCTATTTTTACTTCAAGCAGTGAAAATAGTATAGTTATCAATATGCGTTACGGCAAGGATAAGCCTATTGTACGATTTCCCTTTTATAAGGATGAAAAAGAGAACCTGATTACAGGTCTGTTTTTCCCTATCAATGAAAAACCATTAAATGCTGATTTGAATGATGATGATAAAATTGACTATAAAGATGTCATTCTTGCCAGAAAAAAAGGATAAAGGTCTCAACACATCAGCCAGGGGCTAAGTTCCCACATGCTGGCATTTTGCAACAGTCTGTGTAACAACTATTTTATTGTGATTTCCACCTGCAGCATCTCTGCAAGGTCTTCAAGTTTATCATCCAGATCAGCCATGGAAATTGTTTCAGGCAGTTTTGCTTTAATGTTCATGGAATAAAGAGCTGTTCCACTATTGGGTGAAAATTTTTTTTCCACAAAATTTTCCTTTCTACTTATTATTTAATAATATTATTTCCATAAAACAATTCATACTATGCCAACATATCACAGGTAATAGTTTTAAAACAGAGCAGGAAAATACTTTTTCATAGTGATCATCGGGCATGGTTGAACATCAATTTTCCAGTGAATTTTAAAAAAAATATTTGTTCATTATCCTGCAAAAGGTGATTCCTTCTTATTTTTTTATCAGCTTATTATCAAATAATTATAGGTAACTATTTGAATAAACATGATAAATAATATCTTATTCATCGGTTCAGCATAGCGAACAAAAAATTAATGAATATAATTCATAAAATAAACATTCAAATTTTTTGTTTTATTTTTATGATAATTTTTATTGACTTATTCTCTTTTGAGTGATATTTCAGTGCAAAGATTATTCCCTTTAAACTTAAGAGGAGAGAATTAATGTTATTACCAAAATTTGAATTACATGAGCCTGTTTCCATTGAGGATGCGCTCGAACTTAAACAGAGTCACGGCACAGATGCCAGACTCATGGCAGGTGGAACAGATGTTCTTGTCCTGCTGAAAAAGAAAGTGATCTTTACGGACACAATTATCAGTCTGTTACAAATCAAGGAGTTGTCACAGATAACCCAAACCAATGATACAGTGATCATTGGCACATGTGCCACCATGGCACAATTGTCTGCTTCACCTGTAATCCAGGAAAAATTTAGTGCCATTAAAACCGCCTGCCAAAGCCTTGGCAGCCATTTGATCCGGAACCGGGCCACCATTGGTGGCAACTGCTGTAATGCAAGTCCTGCAGGAGATACAATACCTGCCCTCATGATTTATGATGCAAAGGTTATGATTGAAAGTGCAGACAATAAACGCGAACTTCCCATTAAAGATTTTTTTAAGGGACCAGGAAAAACTGATCTTACACCCAATGAAATCCTGACTGGATTCAAGCTGCCCATTCCTCCTGCAAACAGCGGAGCACACTATATTCAACTGGGCAAACGCCAATCTTCTGAAATTAATGTGGTCAATGTGGGCTCATTCCTTGAATATGATCCAGACACCAAAAAGGTTCTCAATACCAGGATTGCACTTGGTTCTGTAGCTGCGACACCCATAAGAGCAGAAAAAGCAGAAAATTTACTCAAGGGCAAACCTGCAGAAGAATCCAGCTTTTATGATGCAGGAGAAGCAGCAAGAAAAGAAGATTGTAAACCCATTGACGATTTCAGGGGCTCTGCAGCATACAGACAGGCAATGATTGGAGTTTTAACAAAACGCACCCTTCAAGCTGCCTTTGAACAGGCTAAATAGAGAGCCAATCTAACAGGAGAAAAAGATGAAAAAGATAATCAGCCTGACAATCAATGATCAGGCCTATGAGATAGCGGTTGAGTCCAATAAAACCCTTGCTGACATGCTCAGATATGACCTGGATCTTACTGGAACAAAAAAAGGGTGTGATACAGGTGACTGTGGAGCATGCACTGTAATATTAAACGGAGATGCTGTAAATTCATGTCTTGTACTTGCTGTACAGACTGATGGTGCAGTGATTGAAACCATTGAAGGTCTTGCCACAGATCAAGGGCTGCACCCCATTCAGGAAGCTTTTGTTGAAAAGGGAGCTATCCAGTGTGGATTTTGTTCTCCGGGCATGATCATGTCTACTAAAAATTTGTTGGACAAAAATCCCAACCCTACTGAACAGGAAATCAGAAAAGGTATTTCAGGCAATCTGTGCCGCTGCACAGGGTACCAGAAAATTTTTGAAGCCATTGATTCCCAAAAACCTTAAAAATCTGTCCATTCCAAGGAGGAAATATGAAAGACTTTGATATTATCGGTAGCAGGGCAAGCCGTTTCGACACCCCTGATAAGGCAACGGGAGATGCAGTTTTTGTGGATGACATTTCAAAACCTGGTATGCTTTTCGGAGCTTTGCTTCAAAGCCCCCATGCCCATGCAAAAATAATCTCCATTGATACAGCACAAGCAAAAAAACTGCCGGGTGTAAAAGCTGTTATTACATCAAAAGAGACAGGGGCTATTCCCTATGGTGTAAGCCCTGCCAGATATGATGAAACAGTATTTGCAACTGATAAAGTAAGATATATAGGCGATGAAGTTGCAGCAGTTGCAGCAACAACCCTTGAGATTGCTCTAAAAGCAGTGGAATTAATCAAGGTGGAATATGAGATTCTGCCTGCTGTTTTTACAATAGAAGATGCAATAAAAGAAGATGCTCCCCAGCTCCATGAAAAATATAAGGGTAATCTTACAGCTGAAGTTCACCAGGCATTTGGTGATGTGGAAAAAGGGTTAAAAGAGAGCGATATCATCAAAACCACAACTGTTAAAAACAAACGCCAGGATGGTGCATTTATAGAAATGCAGGGCTGTATTGCTGAGTTTGACAAAAGAGGCAATCTGACCCTTACCACCGGCACCCAGGTTCCGCATTATGTGCAGCGTACCGTTGCCATGGTTATGGGAATGGACATAGGTAAAGTAAGGGTTAAAAAACCATATCTTGGTGCAGGTTTTGGAATCAAGGCTGCTGCCAACCCCATGGAACTTGCCTGCTGCTTTCTTGCAAAAGAGACTAACAAATCTGTAAAAATGAACTATACCCGTGAACAGGTATTTATGTATGGCCGGGCAAGACATCAGTTTACCCATACTATTACCACAGGTGCAAAAAAAGATGGAACACTTGTTGCCTTAAAACATGAGTGTAAACTTGATGGCGGTGCTTATTCCAGCTTTGGCATTGCAACTATTTACTATGCAGGCTCTCTTCTTGCAGGCCCTTACAAACTGCCAAACATGAGCTATGAAGGGTTCAGGGTATATAATAACAAACCCACCTGCGGTGCACAGCGTGGACATGGTGCTGTCATTGCAAGGGCTGCTTTTGAGCAGCAGCTTGATATGATCGCAGAAGAACTTGGAATAGATCCCATGGAACTTCGTATCAAAAACATGATGAAAAAAGGTGATATTACATGTAATGATCTTAATATGAGTTCATTTGGCATGTCAGAGTGTATTGACGCTGTAAGAGAAGGCTCTGACTGGGACAAGAAAAAAGGTAATATGCCGACGGGTAAAGGCATTGGCATGGCATGCGGCTTCTTTGTTTCAGGTGCAGGCTTTTCCATTTACAGATCTGACACATACCATGGCACTGTAATGATCAAACTCACTGAAGACGGTGGTACAGCTCTAGTATATACTGCTTCCGCTGAAATAGGTCAGGGTTCTGATACAGCCTTTGCCATGATTGCAGCAGAGGCCCTTGGCGTTCAATTAAGCGCCATAAGACTTGCCTCGGGTGACACAGACATGGGTGTTGATCTTGGCGCCTACTCCTCAAGACAGACTCTGATGACTGGTCATGCAACAAAAGAGGCAGCCGAACATGTCAAATCACAGGTTCTTGAAGTTCTGGCAGAGCAGTTGGATACTCCTGTTGAAAATATGGATATTAAAAATGGTTTCATTGAATTTAAAAACCAGGCTCCAGATTTTTCTGAACTTAGAACCAGATATATCAAGGAGCACAGAGGATGGATTGATAACCCAGATTCTGAAAAACTTACATTTAACGAAGCTTCCAGAATTGCATACCTTGAAAAAGGTACCATTGTAGGCACAGGTAAATACAAACCTGTGTTCCTTGGCGGTAAATATAAAGGTGCTGCTGTTGGTACTTCTCCTGCCTATGGATGTTCAGCCCAGGTTGCTGAAGT
>JAOZRI010000197.1 GCA_029940235.1 Desulfobacula sp.
TGGCATGATAATAAATTAGTTGGTGGTTTGTACGGCGTGTGCCTTGGAGGCTCTTTTTTCGGAGAATCCATGTTTGCATCTGAAAGTGATGCATCTAAAATTGCCCTTGTTGCCCTTGCAGATCTTTTAAAAAAGAGTAATTTTGATTTAATTGACTGCCAGGTGACAACACAGCATCTTGTTGATATGGGCGCTGTTGAAATTCCCAGATCTACTTTCCTTAGTATCATTAAGAAATCTGTTAAAAGAAAAATGGATAAAAATCTTTGGAATTTTAACTACTCTTCCGGGTTTTGCTATTAATTTTTTTTATCAATCCAAAGGAATTATTTCTGCATCAGCAAATAACGTTGATTCATCAAGTATATTACAGCGGTACACACCATTGCTTTAATCCATCCTGCTTGAACGTTTTTTGTTTTATCACTTTCAATGGTAGAATGTTTAGAAATTTCTGGTGGTATTTTTGATATCCGGCTCGTTAGTTTTTTCTTTCTGTCAATTGGTCACGATAAATTCCGGGTGAAGATCCCTCTATTGTGGTAGCCCCCACAGTATTGGTGTAGAAATCGTTGGGACCAACCCCGCCTATGATGGCATAGGCATATCCGTTTACGGCCATTGTATGGAGGCAGGATAGAAAAAGGGCTTTGCCTATTCCTAGGCCTTGCTTTATCTCCATGACACCAGTGGGGCCAAAGAAATTTTTGCATGTGCTGTCATAGCAGGCAAAACCTATGATACTTCCTGTCTTTGTTGCTATTAAGCAGGAAACGGGATGATTGCTGAATGCAACATCACATTCATTCGCCCAGCCCACACCAAATTTATCTCCTGCCCACTCAACAACTTTATTTTTTTCGTAAGACATGGCAGTGCGTATTACTATTCCTTGATCTTTAAGTTTTTTGATAAGGGTTTTTACTTCTGGCAGGTCGTATAATTTAACCAGCATATCAGACATGTCGTTTGATCCTCCACTCGGTTTTTAAAGCTAACAGTATTAATAAATGAAAAATTTTCCATCTATTCTGATATTTTCTTCCAAACAAGAAAGTCTTATTTATCTATTAACCTTGCCCCTCTCCTTTATTTTTGAGATATTATTGCAGTAATCTTTTTATTTGGGAAAGTCAATTTGAAAATTATAATTCAATTTTTTTCCTGCCTGGATATTTAAAGGTCTTACAAAATCCTTGACAAAAATTTAACAATTACCATTATATGTCTTTAATATTATTACAAATTACTTGAGGAGCAGATATTATGCTTTTAAAACTGTTTTTATGCTTTACCCTGATTCCTGTTTTAGAACTCTATCTATTAATAAAAATTGGAACTGTTATAGGCGGCTTTAATACGATTTTGCTTGTCATTTTAACAGGATTTCTTGGTGCATGGCTTGCCAGAATGGAAGGCATGAACACCATGATGAAGATGAGAATGAACCTGCAGCAGGGGCTCATGCCGGCAGAAGAGTTAATTGATGCTGTGATTATATTTGCAGCAGGTGTTGTGCTGTTAACTCCAGGTCTTATTACTGATGTCTTTGGATTAGCTTTGCTATGGCCTGTTACACGCAATAAATTCAAACAGGTATTAAGAAAAAAGTTTGATGAAATGCAGTTACAAGGTGCCATTGATATTAACCGTTTTCACTGATTTTGAGTCTTTAATTCTGGATTAAAGTCCTCTATTTAAAATTTATAATGCAAAATTAATGCAGCATGCAAAATCAATGGTCTAAAGAACTTTTAAGGATACCCGATAAATAATGGTTGAATCAATTATTGCTATGGGATATCATGCACAATACAACTAAATGTTCACAAACAAGTTTTTAAATTTTTGTATATCTGGTCTAAGAGTAGATGGAAATAAAAGATAAAATTCTGAAGATGGTTCAAAAAAAAGAGAGTGATCTTCCAACTCTTTCCGGAGTTGTTGATCGCATTATCACTGTTGCCTCGGATGAGCAAACAACGACCGAAGAGCTTGCTGAAATTATCTCCTACGACTCTGGCATGACAAATAAGTTATTAAAACTTGCCAATTCTGTCTATTATGCACAAAAAACAGATGTGGAAACTGTTAAAAGAGCCATCACTGTGATTGGTTTTGATGAAATTGTTGGTATTGCCCTTGCCATGGGGGTACTATCATCTTTTACTGATAAATCAGGCTTGAAACTTGATATGAAGGCTCTCTGGATACATGGCATTGGCGTGGCCACAGTTTCAAAAGAGCTTGCAAAAAGAACTAATCCTGGAATAGCAAGTAAAATTTTTATTCCAGCACTTCTCCATGACATGGGGAAAATTATATTTTCAGTATATTTTCAAGATGAATACCGAAGGGTGAGACAATTTGCCATTGAAAAAAATAAACCTCTCTATTTTGCTGAAAATGCAATTTTAAAAATAGATCATGCTGTTTTGTCAGCTCTTTTGATGAAACGCTGGAATTTTCCACAATCTATAATGATTCCATGCAGATTCCATCATAATCCTGAATCTGCACCCATTAAATTCAAACATCAAAGTTTAATTATTAACCTGGCTGATTATTTGACACAAAAGGCAGGTATTGGGCACAGTGGAAATCCAGTTCCGGTCACGGTTAAAAACTCTTCCAAAAAAATTGGTATCAATCAATCTGTATTAAAGCTTGTTATTGATCAATTAAAACGCAAAGAAGGCGAGATAAAAGAGTTTTTTAATATAACAACAGGGTCTTAATAATTTTTTAAATATCTTTAAGGTTTCTTTCGCCTGAAGAATTTTTGCATGCTTTTTCAAACTCATTGAGGCTTACTTCCAATGCTTCAAATTCCATTGTACCTCCAACCTGAATAAGATCTTCTCCCCTTTGTTCAAAGGCAGTCAATACATCAAAGATTGTTAAACATTCAATGTCAGAAGCAGGGACATAACCAGTATTTTCCTGCACATTTACTTCCAGAAGAACTTGGCATTCAATTAGTTTTGCCAATAACACTTTAATTGTTTTTAACGGGATTTTTATCTGGGTTGCAATATCAATATCAGAAACCGGGGCTTTTTTGTTGGCAAACCGGTTTACACATAGGTGGACGATTCGTAAAGCAATCAATTTTTTTAACCTGATACTGATTTTGTCATAATCGATATCCTGTGTTTCAAGAGTTTCAGTATTTTCCCAGGAAAACGCAATCTCAGCCCCAAATAAAACAATGGCCCAGGAAGCCTGCAGCCATATTAAAAACAGGGGCAGGGCAGCAAAACTGCCATAAATGGCATTATAGCTGGAAACACCCACCTGGAACTGCAGGTAGGTCATCTGGGCTATTTGAAATATGCTTCCTGCAATCAAACCGCCGGCCAAGGCACTTGTAATATCGATTCTTTTATTTGGGATAAAGATATAAAAAAAGATGAACAGTATCCATATTGGTAAAAAAGGCAGGATATTAAATCCAAGGGAAACCAGATTCTCTATATTGCCGGGAAGGTTTATATAAGACAAAAAATTTGTAAGATAGGCAGTAATAAAAATATTTGCACTACTTGAAAAAATTACCAGAATACCGGCTGTAATACAAATTGCAATATAATCTGTGAATTTTCGAATTAAGGGTCTGTCATCATCTATCCACCATATTTTATTAAAAGCATTTTCTATATGTCCAATTAATTTTATCAAGGTGTAAAAAAGCAGGATTACACCAAAAACAGCCATTAACCCGCCCTTTGTTTTTTCAAGAAGGTTGGTTGAAAAGGAAAGAACATTCTGGATTATCTCTTCCTGGCCTGCAAATAATTCCAAAATCCTTTTTTCCAGCATTGTCTGGAAACCAAAACCTTTTGCAATACCAAAGGCCATGGCCATGACGGGAACAATGGATAAAAGGGTAAAAAGAGTTAACGATGATGCTCTAAGATCACACCTATCCTCTTTAAATCCTTTTACAGCAAAAATAATAACTTTTTTAAATTTATTAATTTTAAGTAAAATAGGTTTTTTAAAATCATTTATCATCTTTTGTCTCCATTTGAGGAAAACCATTGTTTTAATCTTTTAAGCCCCTCTTTTGTGGAAATTTTGGGATAGTATCCAAGATCTTTTTTTGCCTTGGAAATATTGAACCAGTGGTGGGTTGAAAGAACTTTTGCAGCAAATTTTGTCATTATCGGTTCTCCTTTAATATTGAATAATTTATATATAAATTCAAATATTGTCCCTGCAATATATACAGTTCTTTCAGAAATCTGAGCTTTCATGGGAGGTAAACCTGCTGCATCTAACAAATTATTCATATGTTTCCATATAGGGATGGGTTCATCCTGACTGATAAAATAAACATTTCCTGATAGTGAAGGCGTTTCAAGAAGTTTTTCTAAAGCGAGAATATGAGCATCTACGCAATTATCAATATAGATGGTATCAATTAGATAGTCCTTTTGGCCTACTTTTTTTAATCTTTTAGATCTTTGAATAAAGGTTGAGTGGAAATGCTTATCTTCTGGTCCCCAAATCAAATGAGGCCGTATAATGATGGTTGCCAACTTCTCTTTTTCCACGTTTCTGACTAATTTTTCTGCCATGGCTTTAGTTTCAGGATAGTGGGCAAGATATGTCTTCGGATATGGAACACTCTCATCAACATTTTCCATATCATTTTCATCAAATATTACACTGGGAGAACTTGTATAGATTAATTGTTTGATATTGTTTGCAAGACACGCATTGATCACGTTTTTTGTACCTGTTACATTTATTTTAAAAAAATCTTTAAAATTTCCCCAATGTTCAAATTTAGCAGCAACATGAAATACAGCATCAATTTGTTTAAAAGCATCTAAAACTCTATCCTTCTTAACAATATCGCCTTGAATCTGTCTTATACCCATTTTTTCAAGTTCAGGATAAAAATTTC
>JAOZRI010000198.1 GCA_029940235.1 Desulfobacula sp.
TTGCTTTTATCATGGCATATCTTTCCCACTCCCTGCCCTGTGCCTGATAATACTCTTCAAAACCTGCACTGCTCATCACAAGAGGACCTCCATCTCCATAGGGTCTTAATCTTGTATCTATCCTGTAGAAATTAATTTCCTGGGCTATGGACGAAAAAAACTTTAAAAACATTCGACACAGCTTTGTAAAAAATTCCCCATTGGAGATAATATTTTCGCCATTTGTATATCCATCTTCAGGATAGATAAAAATAAGATCAATATCTGAAGAAAAATTTAACTCTCTGGCACCCAGTTTCCCCATTCCCAAAACAACAATTCTCTGAAAATTACCTTCATGGTCTACTGGTATTCCATAACGCCTGCAGTTTTCATCATAGAGAAATGTCATGGCAGTATCAAGAATGGCATCTGCAAGGTTTGAAATATCTTCAAGGGTCTCTTCAAGCTTTGCCTTTTTTGTCAGGTCACGCCATGCAATCCTAATAATTTCATATAATTTGATCTGCAAAAGAGTTGTCTTAATCTTATTAAGATCCATCTCTTTTGACACACTTTTTTCAAGCCTTGTAATATATGTATGCTGTGAATAGGATTTACAAAGATCATTGGACTTGATCAGGTCATGAAAAATCTGCGGTTTTTTTATAAAACTTGAAGCAATAAATTCACTGAAAAGCAAAACATTTGATAAGTCATGGTGCAGATCTGGTTTAAGGTTGATTTCAAGCTTTGCTTTTTCAATGCTTTGCTGCAAAGAATCAAGCCGAATTTTTAATATCTTTACAAGAGTATTATCAAGAGTATCAATATTTTTTATATTATTCATTTAAGCTTGCACCACCCGATTTCGTCCATTTTTCTTTGCTTGCATAATGCCTTGTCACTATTTGCATCATTTCCCTTCTCTTTTGAATGTTGAGCATGAATAATTCTCAATGACTCTGCTTAAAGTATTTTGTTAAAACAATTTATCATAAAAATATTATGAATAACAATATAAATTAAAAACTGCCCCAGCAATACTTTTGGATTTATCTGACTAACTGCCACGGGCAGATTTGGCCTTTCAATCATATTTGCCCACAACAAAGCATGAAAATCGCTGATAAATTTTAAAGGCTTGCATATAAACCGCCAAGTGGCAGAACTGATTATCCACCAATAAAAACTACGCTAAAAAAACTTGATATTTGTCAACTGTAATGGTAAAGATCAAGGTATTCCCGGTCACGTAGTTATGTAAAATATAAGGCTGTAAGACTATTGTTAATCAATATTGGAGACTTTATGAGAGCAAACAGCTGCAAATTAAGTGATAAAGGTTTTACTCTTATTGAGATGGCAGTGGTGATGATAATTATCGGCATTGTTATTTCTACCATGGTAACAGTACTTCCCACTCTTCTTCAAACAGCCAAACGAAAAGAGACAAAGGCTTTACTGGAAAAATATGACTATGCCCTCCAGGGCTATGCAATTGCAAACAACAAACTGCCCTTTGCAGACAGTGATGGTGATGGCAGGGAAGATACAGATACATTTGTGGGAACTCTGCCATATCTGACACTGGGGCTTTCAGCAGGTAATGATTCATGGAAAAACAGCATCAGATATGCTGTTTATGGAGAATCAGGCGGTACCAGCAACCTTACATCAACAGATGCCACTACAATTTGCACTGTCTTGACTGCTGCCTCCACAGCAGGATTCAATTCCAATATTGTATATACTACCGATGATGATGCAACCTGTACTGCATTAGATACAAACGCAAGCAATAAAGCATATGTGCTTGCCAGTGGCGGCCCTAAAGATTTAAATGCGGCAGCAGGATTTTTTGATGGCTGTAACGGTGTCAATGTAGGATTTAATTCTGTAAATAAAATACAAACCTCGGATTATGATGATATTGTCACGGCATTTTCCCTTGTTGAGCTTATTCAAACCCTCTGCAGTGGCGGAGGCGGTGGAGGTGGCGGCGGAACTCCAAATCCAGGCTCTGAGAATACAGATACACTGTGCAGTGATGGTATTGATAATGACTCCGACGGCAGAATAGACTGCCAGGACCAGGATTGCTGCAGTGTTGGTTTAACTGCTTGCCCTGGTGGGTGCCCTCCTTTAAATGCCATTGCCATTGTAACGGTTCCCGATCCTCTGCCAGCGGTTAAATCTGGAAGCCTGGTTTATAATCATACCTTTACTGCCACAGGTGGTTCAGGAAGCTATTTCTGGTATCTTGACAGTATCACACCTGCCATGAGCGGACTTGCAATTGATCTCTGGACAGGCAGCTTTACAGGAGCAATTAATAATTGTACTGGATCCTACACTGTAAATGTCAGAGTGGAGGATCGCAATGACAACTCTTTAACAGACTCCCACAGTTTTACTCTTGAAGTCGAAGCAGCCTCTTTGACTGTTGTTCCACAACCTTCTGGCTCGCCTGATTTTACCATAGACAGCTCAGTTTTTGAAACCTTTTTCAATGTCAATGAATTGGACGGGGGTCATATAGGCGATTTTGTCTGGACAATAAACTGGCAATCAGATGATCCGGGTGGTTTGCAAATCAACCCGACATCAGAAGGGGGAAGGGATCAGGCTGTCAGTGCAAAACTCTGGAAAAGCGGGTCTGTAACACAGGGGGCTGGAACATATACCTTTACCCTGACAGCAACGGACTCTTCCTGTCCCCAGAATACATTCACATCAGACACATACTCCATCTCAATAACAGCCGGGGGTATAAACCCTCCCTACACAGCAAGCATGGAAGGACAATGGAGTTTTGATGAGTGTGATGTGTGGGATGGAAGCAATAACGATGTAATAGATTCCCTTAATTCTGAAAATGATCAACGATACTACGCCATTGCTGCAGGAGGTGTGACAGGCACACACAGCGGTAAAGTCTGTAGGGCCGCTGTTTTTGATGGCGCTGATGATAAAATTATCAGTAGTATCCTGACTGGTAGTGATATCATGGTATTCACAAATGAGGTAACACTTGCATGCTGGTTTAAATCTCCCGGCGGCGGGGGTGGGAGTCCAAGATTAATTGAATTTGCAGATTCCACAGGCCATTATAATACCAGCACTGCCATTGCCTATGATAGTGACGGATCGTTAAGGGCCTGGACAACAAGTGAAGCAGGTGTCAGAGGAGCCAGTATTGACTATTCAGGTGAACGTTATAATGACAATAAATGGCACCATGCAGTTTACACATATAATTCTACAGATGGTGCAACTCTTTATGTGGACGGAATCTTAAAGACTACTGCCAGTGACAATCTAACCAGTGACATACATGATGCTGAAACCTTTGTTATTGGTGGATATTACCCTAATAATGACCATGGTTTTAACGGCATTATTGATGAGGTCATGGTTTTTCATAAGTATTTTACTTTGGATGAGGTTGAAAATCTTTATAATATCACCAGACCCTGTACAGACACTTGTTATTCAGACTCTCTTGTAGAATACCGCATGGAAAATTTTGCCTGGAGTGGAACAGATGGCGAAGTTGTTGATGAAGGCTCTTCAGCAAGCCATGGTAAATCAGCTTTACGTGGCACAGGAGTGCTTGCCTCCCAGACCCTGCCCTCCACAGGTAAAGTGTGCAGGGCAGGTGTTTTTGCAAGGGTTGATGCTAACAATGGCAGTTATCTTGATATAGGTGACCCAACAGATGGAGACCTTGATCCTGGAACATCCCCATGGACCATGTCAGCCTGGGTAAACTGGGATGGATCAGGCGGCGAAAATATAGTTTACAATAAAGAAAACCTTTATGAACTTGCTGTTTCCAGCGGATATATACAATATGCATGGCAGCCAGCCTGGGCCTGGACAGGAGGAAACTCTTTTACCATTGCCCGTGATACCTGGGTATATGTAACAACAATGTATGATGGCCAGCGTCAGATGTTTTTTAAAAACGGAGAAGAGGTGTTTTCACAGGCCCTGACAGGCAGTATGGGAGCAAATACCGACAAATTGCTCATTGGTGCCAGGGGAAATACCGCACCCCGCAATTTTTTCGGAGGTATGATAGATGAAGTTAAAATCTATAACCGTGCCCTTTCAGAAAATGAGATAACAGCTGATATGAATGAAACAAGGGATTGTGGTGCTGACAGTGTTATCATCACAACCAGCTCTATGGCTGATGGAACAATTGGAAGCGCATATACAACACCTTTGGAAGCAACCGGAGGCACTCCTCCCTATGCATGGGAAATAATTGCAGGTGCTGTTCCCAACCTCACCCTTGACAGTTTTTCAGGTGCCCAGGTAAATCTTACAGGAACCATTGCAGAGTGCATGGGAGATCACGATATAACCTTCAGGGTTACCGATGCCAGCTCCAGAATAGATGAAAAAACCTTGACTTTGACTATTAACCAGGGAGTTCTTTCAATTTCTCCTGCTGCAGGCCAGACATTTAACTGCACCACTTCAACCTTTTCCCAGAATTTCACAATTGCAGGGCCAAGAATAGGTGTATTGGACAACTGGACCATAACCTTCCAGGGAACAAATCCAGGCGGCTTTGAAATTATCAGTACTGGAGATAATACAGCACAATTGAGAAAAAACGGTACCTCTGTAGCAGGGAACGGCTATCTTTTTACAATTTCTGCCCGGGATGCAAGCTGCCATGACAATGACTTTACATCGTCAAATTATCTGCTTAATGTCAGTGGTGCAGGAGAAGATACCCCTTATTATCTCGGAATGACAGGAGAGTGGAGTCTTGATGAGTGTGACTGGGATGGAACCGCCAGTGAGATTATCGATACCAGCACGACAAATGCCCACGGCAGAAGTTATAATATGACCCAGGCTGACACACCGGAAAGATCGGCAGGA
>JAOZRI010000199.1 GCA_029940235.1 Desulfobacula sp.
GCTATCAGGCCAAAACCATCCACAAGAGGACTACGCCCCCTGATTGTTGATGCCAGCCCTACTCCCAAAGCAGCTACCAGGGGGACAGTGATGGTTGATGTGGTAACCCCGCCTGCATCATATGCTATCCCTATAATCTCTTTTGGAGCAATGATGGTCATAAGCATGACAATAATATAACCGCCAATGATAAGATAGTGAACAGGCCATCCCCGGATGATTCGCATGACACCGATAAGAATGGCAAGTCCAACTGAAAAAGCAACAGACATGCGAAGACCAAGGGCATATTGTTTTAATGATTCTTCACCCGGATCAATAAGCCCCCCCTGACCTGCAATCTCTGCTGCTTCCCAGGCAACTGCTATTAAAGCTGGTTCTGCCACAGTGGTGGAAAAACCAAGGGCAAAGGCAAAGGCAAGAAGCCAGAACAGACTGCCCTTCCTTGCCAAAGCCTGTGCCATGGCTTCACCTATGGGGAATAAGCCCATTTCAAGCCCCTGAACAAACAGGGTGAGTCCCGCCACCACAAGCAGAGCACCAAAAAGAACTTCTCCCATTTGCGGCAAAGGTTGTCTTAAGACAATAATCTGAAAGAATGCAATAACCAGAATAATGGGAAGCAGATCAGTAAACGCACCTTTAAGTTTTTTCAAAATTATGGAAATAATCATATCTTTTTTTAAGATAGAAATTTATAGTTTGTCAAGTCAATTACAAAAGACCAGGGCTGAAAAAAGTAAAGATCCTACCCCAGAGGGGCAATAGCATTCGTTTACGAATTAAGCCCATTCGTTTAAGGAATCACGCTGTTGGTAAGGTTGTTAACTATGTTGCGCGAATTTGAGTTTTCTTTTTCTCTCCTTTGGTGGCTGCCATTCAGGTCCAGGTTTCATGGATTTTCTGGCATATGAACGACCTGGTCTCTCTTTTTGATTCATACCAATAATGAATTTATAAACCCGTTCTACTGACGTCTTGATTGTTTTCTATATTTTTTAATCATTTCAATGCGTTAGGCGATAGTATATTCGCAAACAATTTCAGATAATTATTTCTTTTTAGTTACCACGTGAGTGGATCCAAAAATTGAATGTTTAGCTGTGTCTGAGATTGCCACCACTGCAGGATGTTTAAGAATCCGGTCCGCAGAGATAGCATAAAATTTTTCTTTTATTGCCGTGCTTCGCCCGATAATTTTCACTTGATACTGTCTCTTTATCTCTAATTCTATGGCAGTTGGTGCTGCAAAAACACCATCTCCTTCCTGACCGAATACTTTTAAAAGTGCATTGTCATCAAATTCACCGGTTGTTACCGGTTTGATGTTGTGTCTTTCAAACCATTGTTCAAGCATTTCTCTTAATGTGGTCATTTCCATGGGGAGCAGCATCGGAAACCCATTTAAGCATTCAGGGAATTCAGAAGTCAGCTTTTTTACAAGTTCTGGCGCAGCAAAAAAAGTGACGCCGCACTCTCCAAGCAAATGGTTGTAAACTTTTACACCTATTCTTGTTGGCTTTGGTGTATCCGCAATAATTACATCCAAATTGTGCAGGGCTAATTCTATAAGTAAATTCTCTGCTTTTCCTTCGTGACAAGACAGGGTTACTTTTTCAGGAAGATTAAGGGCAGGCTTCAATAATTTTCTGACCATTAATTTAGGAACTACATCCACAACGCCAACCCGAAGAGACAACGGGCCGGAAACTGGCCGACCACGAACCTGATCCATAAACTCTAATCCAAGTGAAAATATTTTGTCGGCATAACGAAATGTCAGCCTTCCCAGGTCAGTAGGTTTCAGAACTCTTCCCTGGCGGTAAAACAGTTTGCCTCCAAGATTATTTTCCAGTTGACTCAGTTGTGCGCTTACCGTGGACTGGGCAAGCCGAAGCTTGATGCATGCTGCTGTGATGGTGCCTTCGCGCATTACGATCCAAAAATAGTAAAGATGATGATAATTCAGCCATTCCATAATTAATATTCGCTTTTTCCGAATGTTTAGTACTAGTTTATCTATTTGACCGAATATAACAATTATTGTAACTATAGATCAAGAACAAAATGAAACAATATTATTAATGAAGTGGTGATGCAATTGACATTAGCTTCAAATGCTATGGTCTCTATCCCAAGTATTATTATGGGATGGCAATTGCTTTGCTGATTTTATACGGCGTCATTTTTTTTAAAAAACTTATCAAAAAGGTTGGAATTATGGGGAATCAAGATCTTTTCATAGTTATAGTTCTTACGGGTTTTATTTTTATAATAATCTATGTTATAAAACATCCAACAAATAAATCTTCATCATCCAGTTCCGGGAAATTGATGGAGGCTGACAACGTTGGTATGAGATGTGATACGGCTATCGACGGTAAAGCTTACTTCTTATCTTTATTTCAAAAAGAACCCGAACCAATAATTTTCTATTTATTCAACAACAAGGATAAAGCAATCCAAGCTCTTGCAGAAGTGTCTTGTATAACAATCGCCGAAGACAGCAGAAAGCTAATCAGTACTGATATCATTAAGTTTGGCGTTTTTCCAACAGTGGATGAAGGCGATTCCCCGACTTGGGGTACACTTTTGGCAGGCAAGAACCTCAGTCATGACACCTGGTCGGAAGCCAGAAAATGCTTTAAGAAATATGGTGGTATAATGAGGAGAGAAAATAAGCCCGGGAATGGCAAACCTATCCATCAGAAAAATTAGAACTGGACATAATTATAGTTAAATTTGAAACAAGGACAGGTCACTGATTAACCCTGTGTTTAAGTATACTCTTTCCATTGGCTTGCTATCTTACTGTTTTAACCGGACTTGAAAGGCACAATAAAATGGTATTTTTTGCAACATTTATTATCTTTCTAGTGATCATTGCGTTTTGTGTGATTATAATCAGATATAAAGGTTTGCAAGCATATACTAAGTTAAAAGCCTGTTTTATTAATATTTCCCATCACTATCAGGGGTGCATAAATGATACTAAAGGCCTGGAAAACATATCCATGGAATTCAATTCTAACAAATCCCATATTATGGTTAAAACAGTTTTAACAAGACAAAGAAGATATACAAATCAGTATTCTATACTTATTTCCATAACAGATGATAATAAACGTGTGCTTATAAAAAAAATGAACATTACAGATGCATTGCACAAGGAAAAATTACTGGCTACGATATCTTCAATGCTTGCTACATGCAAAACCAGTAGAGCAATATAAATTACATAGCATTTAATACAAATGACATTTTATTTAGACAATATAGGAACTGTATCATGAATTTGGTTTTTGATATGATAATTATTATGGCCTGCCTGGGAGGACTCTGGGTTGGAGCCAGTTGGCTGGTGAAAAGTTCTGTCAGTATTGCCAGAAAAATAGGGATTTCGGAACTGGTGATCGGCCTGACAGTTATATCCATGGGTACATCTGCCCCGGAATTTGCTGTCACCATTTTATCGGCTTTCAAAGGGCATGCCAATATATCGGTGGGCAACGTAGTTGGCTCAAACATTTTCAACCTTGGTTTTATCCTGGGCGGAGTCGCCATGGTCCAACCGATTATAACATCTATTACTATTGTAAAACGGGATGGAAGCGTACTGATTTTTACCACTTTTTTACTGCTGTTAATTTTTTTAGATCTGCACCTTTCCTTTTGGGAAGGAGTGCTTCTGATGTCTCTTTTAATTTGCTATATTCTGCATCTGTTTTATTACAGAGAGCCAATAAGTGAAAAAGTAACAGCCGGCACATTTAACTGGTATCAACCATTGAAGCTTTTTATCGGACTTGCAGCCATTCTTTTGAGCAGCCATTTTCTGGTCGATTCCGCCTCTTCACTTGCACGCACATTCGGCATTTCCGAATGGGTAATCGGCGTTACCATAGTTGCCATGGGCACCTCCACACCAGAGTTGGTGACATCTCTTGTGGCTGTACTTAGAGGTCATTATGGTCTTTCGGCTGGAAACCTGATAGGCAGTGACATTTTCAATCTTCTGGGCGTACTCGGTGTTGCCGGAGCGTTGCAATCCTTAACTGTCAGCCCGGAAGCTTATGGCAGCCTGTTCCTTTTATGTGCTATGGTCGTAACCGTAGTAATTATGATGAGAACCGGTTGGAAGGTCTCAAGAGTCGAAGGAGGAATACTGGTATGTATTGGCATGGCACGTTGGATTATGGATTTTACCCGCTGATGGAATTTATTAAATTTCAGTGAAATTATAGATGATTTTAAACATACTAAAGTGTCAGGCAATAAATGAGAGTGACGTCTTAAACAAAGTTGAACTAAACTTAACAGAGGAGGTATTTCATGGTAAATGAACGTATTATTGTTAAACCCAGTGAAGAGGATCTTTATTTTAAAGAGAAAGACCGATTGCTGATTGAAAAATTGAGAACTGATGCTGCAAAAGAGGCTGAAGAGTCTTACAGCGGCGCTCATAAGAACCATTGCTTTAGATGTGGTACCCACAGTTTGGTGGAGATAGCTTACAAAAATGTAAGTATTGACATATGTGTCAATGAAGGATGCGGTGCAGTTCACCTTGATCCTGGTGAAATTGAAAAAATCCTTGAAGGTGAAAAAGGAGTTTTCAAGAATGTTAAAAACTCCGTATTTTCAATCTTTAAATAGGTCTTGTATATAAAAAACCACTGCCCGGATTGTCGCGATAGTGAAGAAACAGCTTAAAGAGTTTCAACTGGCTGATAATCCGGGTTAATATCCATTTTATTTTTTTTTATTATAGATAATGAGCTTTTTGTTTAAATTTCACGTTTTCGGTCAGCACTGATAATGACATCTCTTAAAGCTTTTCGACTTTTTGCCCGCATCCATTTTTTTTCAAA
>JAOZRI010000200.1 GCA_029940235.1 Desulfobacula sp.
ACACCAAATACACGTTTGCCTTTCATGTCTGCAAGGCTTCTGATGGGTTTTTTAGTAAAGATATGCAGAGGGTCCCATGCTCCTGCACCAAGCCATTCCACACCTCTTATTTCATCATAGGCTTCTTTCCATATCTTATCTAAACCATAATATTTAAATAAAACAGGCAAATCCAGGCTGTAACGTGTTGAAAAGGGGAAATAACCGCCGAATACATTAATATCAACGGGAGAAGCCATGGTTGCATCATCACTTTGAACTGCATCAATAGTACCGTTCTGCAATGCTCTAAAAAGTTCACTGGTGGGAACAAGCTGATCGGCATAGTAGAGTTGAATTTCCATTTGACCATGGGCAGCACGGTTAAATGCTTCAATCTGAGGTTTGATAACATGGGCACCAAGAGGAGCTCCGGAATAGGTCTGTAAACGCCATCTGATTGGTTTGGTTTTAGAATAGATTGTGGGCACAGAAAAAGCAGCTGATCCTGCAATAGCACCTGCTGTTGCAACGCCTGCTTTTTTAAGAAATCCGCGGCGGTCTGTTTTTTCTACCTTCTCTTTAGTTTTGCTTACAATTTTTTTGTCTTCTTCCATTACATACCTCCTTTAAAGTTAATAATGAGTACTGAAGCTTTATGGCAGGCTGCTATAAATTAAATAATTTTACAAAAGCCTGACCTTCATATTTGGAAAAATTGATCATTTTGTATAAACCAAATTGGGCAACCAGAGAGCAATTTGAGGAAAAATCATTATTAATACCAATGCCAAAGTCATAACCAGGACAAAGGGAATAATTGATCTATATATATCAGACAGAGTAATTTCATCGGGAGCCATGGCACGCATTAAAAACAGATTATAGCCAAAAGGCGGTGTCATATAGGCAATCTGACATGTAATTGTATATAAAACTCCATACCATATCGGATTATATCCAAGGGAAATAATCAAAGGTACATATAATGGAGCTACAATAACAAGCATTGCTGTATCATCAAGAAACATTCCCATTACAATATATGATAATTGCATCATGACAAGTACCTGCCAGGGGCTTAAATCCCATGTTGTGATAAACAGGGATTCAATGGCTTTTACAGCACCAATTCCGTCAAACACGGACCCAAAGCACAGTGCTGCCAGGATAATCCACATGAACATGCAGGAAATTCCCAGGGTTTTTCTAAGGGTTTCTTCCATCACTTCTCGTGTGAGAGAACGTTTGGCAAGGGCTGCAACTGTCGCAGCTGCAGCACCCACAGCAGAACTTTCAACCAGACTGGTAATCCCCATGAGAAAGAGTCCTGTCATAAAAAAGAAAATCAAAAAAGGTACAATACCTGCCTTTAACAGTTTTAATTTTTCACTGAATGGCATATCCAGCTCTTCTTTACTGACAATGGGTGCAAGCTCGGGTTGAAGTTTACATCTTATAATAATATAAATGACAAACATTGCTGCCATCATTAAACCGGGCACAACTCCTGCCAGCCAGAGTCTTCCCACGGGCTGGCGTGCAATCATGCCATAGAGTACAAGTACTACGCTTGGCGGCACTAATATACCAAGAGAGCTGCCTGCCTGGACAACTCCTGTTATCATTACCTTGTCATAATTACGACGCAGCATTTCAGGAAGTGCTATGGTCGCACCAATTGCCATACCTGCAACGCTGAGCCCGTTCATTGCTGAAATAACAACCATCAGACCAATGGTTCCAATGGCAAGACCTCCTCTGAGCCCTCCAAACCAGACATGAAACATTCCATATAAATCATCTGCTATGCCGGATTCAGAAAGAATATAGCCCATATAGATAAATAGCGGCAGGGTAAGCATGGGATACCAGTTAAAGAGTTGAAATGCTGCATTAAAAGGCATTTCAATGGCGCCAGTGCCATATAAAAACAGAGAAGCTGTTGCAGAGACAAATCCAATGGCTGCAAATATACGTTGACCTGTTAACAACATTACCAGCATCCCGCCAAACATGGTGAGTGCTATCATTTCATAGCTCATTAGATTTCAACACCTCTCACCGTTGCAAGGTCTTTAAAAAAAGTGGAGATAGACTGCAATATCATTAATATAATTCCAAACACCATGATGAGTTTTATTGGTATCATGGAAGGGTTCCACTGTGAAAAATTACGCTGTCCGTATTCAATGGCATACATGGTGCTGGATATTGAACCAAAAAGCAGAGTGAATAGATAAAATACCAGGAAAAAATTAGTACAGACATCAATTTTGGCTTTGGTTTTCACTGAAAACCTGTCATAAAGCAAATCCATTCGAACATGATCCTTTAACTGCATTGAATAAGCCCCACCGACTATGTAGTAACCAGTTATAATAAATTGTGCCATTTCTACAGTCCAGGAGAGAGGGATATTTAAAATATTTCGGGTAAATGCACCAAGCAGCAGGACAGCAATCATTAGAAAGACTGTATACATTGCCAGCCGACCAAACTTGGTGGAAATATAATCAGCAAATTTTACATAATAAACTATACACTTTGGCATCTATCTTTGTACCTCCTGTTGCTCTCATGACTCAAAGGTCTCATATTTTTAAGCCGCATTGTCCCTGTTATTTTTCTCATATTATAATCAATCATGGCTAAGCAGTAACATCATGTGCCCGATCAGTCAACACAAAATCCATTGGTTTATCTGTTTTATCAATCAGCATAGACAATATTAACTTTTGCCTCCAACAGCGCTGTTTTTATTTTATCCGGTGGTGGTTTATCACACACAAGATTTGTGACTTGATCCAGGCTGCACACCTTGAATGATGCAATACGGTGAAATTTTGAGCTGTCAGCTATAATTGTTAGAGAATCTGCCTGGGCAATCATGGTCTGGGCAAGCTGAGCTTCTTCAATGGAAAAATCCATCACTCCTGTTATTGCATCCAATGCCCCAATGGTCAGGATTGCATGGTGTGCCCGGAAAAACTGTACCTGGGAAATTGCAAAATTACCAACGGTCTGTAAATTATCACTATTAAACTGACCACCAAGCAGGAAAACCCCGGATTGCAGATGGGCATGGCTCATGATTCGAGCAATTTGAGAGGAGTTAGTTACTATGGTCAAATTAGATAGTTCAGCAAGTTTTTCTGCAAAAAAGACTGTAGTTGACCCAGTATCTATCAAAATAGTTTCGCCAGGGGAAACAAGATTTACAGCCATGGCAGCAACTTGAACCTTTTCAGATACATTCTCACCCATTCTTTTCCTGAACGATCCTTCACCAATTGTTGTTGGTAATTTGGCACCACCATGAAATTTTTGAACCTTGCCGTCTTGAACCAGTTCAGACAGATCCCTACGTATGGTTTCCCGTGATATTTTGAGAAGTTCTGCCAGTTCATTTACTGTAATGCGGTGACGTTGTCTGATAATATTGGCAATTTTCGATTGTCTCTCGCCTGGAGTCATAATTAATAGTCCCTCCACTGTGCTGATCTGTTTACTGCATCTTTAAATTTTTTCAAATATTGACTTTTGTCAGTTTCAGGTTGATATTGCCGGGTTAAACTATCTTTCAAACCTGATTTAAATTCAAACTCCATACCAATATCCATAGATAGTTTTGCTGTTCCATAGGCTGTTAATTCTGCTGATGAGTGTACAATCACCTTTTGATTCAGCACATCAGCAAGAAACTGACAAAAATATTGGTTTACAGAGAGGCCTCCATCTATGGAAATTTCCTCTTTAATTGATACAAATTCATTCATGGCAGCAATTACTTCAGCTGTCCTAAACACAATTCCTTCAAGAATAGACTGTATTAAATCTTTTGGCTGTGTATTAAGGGATAGACCGATCCATAACCCTCCTGCTTTTCTATCCCAATAGGGGCAGCCAAGGCCGGTCAAGGCAGGAACAAATACCAGGTCATTTTCAATGGCACTCGGTTCTGAAAACTGATTAATCTCATCATAGGTTTTAAACAGACCAAGAGAGTGTGCCCAGTTAACTGCTGATCCAGCAGAATAAACTCCTCCATCCAGAGCATAAACAGGCGTTTGATCCTTAAGTTGCCATGCCACAGTTGGCAGCAGACCCTGCTTAACTGATTGACATGGTTTATCTCCTGTAATCACCAGGGCAAAGGCTCCGGTACCAAAAGTTATTTTTACATCGCCGGATTTTCTACAGCCATGGCCGTATAGTGCCGCCTGTTGATCCACAACGCTTGCTGTGACTGGAATATGCAGATTTTTTGACACAATCATTCCAAAATTACCTGTTGTTGAAACAATTTCGGGCAAAGCTTGAACAGGTACTTCAAAAAGATCGCATAAATCATTATCCCACTGTCCTGTCTGCAGGTTCATTAAGGACGTCCTTGATGCAGTACTTATATCTGTCACAAATCTGTCAGTTAAACTATCAAGGAAAAATGCATCGGTTGTGCCGAGTCGAAGCTTTCCTTTTTTGAGTAATTTTTGGGCCTGGGGGATATTTTTTACGATCCAGGCAAGCTTGGCAGCAGAAAAATAAGAATCCAATGGCAAACCAGTTTTTTTCAACACCATTGCTTCTCTATTTTCAGCTTTAAGCCTATCAAGGACAGCCTGGGTTCTATTGTCCTGCCACACTATCACCGGAGAGATGGCCTGTTTTGTATCTGCATGCCAGGCAAGACAGCTTTCCCCCTGGTTATCAATACCAACAGCCTCAATATCATCGTATTGATCAATACCAGTTTGAATGCAGGCTTGAATATTTTGAATCAACTCTTTAGGGTCATGTTCCACCCAGCCGGATGCTGGATAGAATTGTCCATGCTCCAATGTTTGAACTATTTTTATTGTACCAGAATTTTCAAGCAATAAAGCACGTGT
>JAOZRI010000201.1 GCA_029940235.1 Desulfobacula sp.
ATCAGGCCTTTCCCATAGCTTGCCATGAAATTTATGGCTTCAGGAGTCACAGCTTCTGCTGCCATGGTTAAGTCACCCTCGTTTTCTCGATCTTCATCATCCACAAGAATAACCATTTTACTGTTTTTAATATCTTGAATAGCCTGTTCAATTGTTAAATGCGGCATTTATTTATCCTTAAGTTAAAAATCCATTCTTTGCAAGAAGCTCCATTGTGATATCTTTTTGCCCGTAAGGCAAGGCATCATTTCTGGAAGAACTGCCCCTTAATATTTTTTTTACATATTTTCCAATCATATCGGTTTCTATATTAACCTTGTCCCCGACCTGTTTTAAACCAATGGTTGTAATATCTGCAGTGTGGGGAATTATACTGATCTCAAAACCGGTATCAGAACATTTATTAATCGTCAGGCTTATGCCGTCAATGGCAATGGATCCCTTTTCAATCAAGTCCGAACCAAGTTCCAATGAAACATCAATTTTAATAATAACAGCATTACTTTTTTTAATTATGGAAGAGATAACTCCTGTGCCGTCAATATGGCCAGAAACCATATGCCCGTCTATGCGGTCGGACAATTTTAAAGCACGCTCAATATTTACCCTGGCGCCTTTTGTTAAAGCTTTAAAAGTTGTCCTCTCAACCGTTTCCGGTGCCATATCCACTTTAAAACCATTATTGTCAATACTTACAGCAGTAAGGCAGGCTCCGTTTACAGCAATGGAATCTCCAATCTTTGTATCAGACAGATTCAGATCACAATCAATTTGCAAAACTTTACCTTCACCACTTGACTGGATCTGTTTTATGGTTCCAAAACTCTCTATTATTCCTGTAAACATTTTAAATTTAAGCCATAAGTTTCAGTTTGAAGTTGGACCATTCACACCTGATCATTTTAAATATCCCTGAACCAGAATATCATCATCAAACTGACTGATATTCATATTTTCAAGCTCAAATGCATCTTTTATCAGTTTTGGTCCCTTCCCGTCAAACATTGGGATGCCATCACTGCTGCCAAGAAACTTTGGAGCCAGAAAAAACATTACTTTATTTACAATTTTTTCTCTTAAAACTGCACCAGCCACAACACTTCCACCCTCAATCAAAATGCTTAAAATTGACATCTCACCTAATTTAATCATGAGTTGGTTTAAATCAAGTTTTTGTTCTTTCAAAGGAATCTGTATAATCTGTGCACCTCTGCTTTGAATCAAATCTGTTTTTTCTTTGGAAACATCAGGGCCTGTAACAATGATTGTTTTTGCATCAGAAGTTTGAGTTAATACCTTGGCATCTCTATTAATACTTAAATGGGTATCAAGGATAATTCTTACAGGGTCTTTTGTTTTTTTCCCTGAAATCCTTGATGTAAGAGAAGGATTATCAGCATGCAAAGTGCCTGAACCCACAAGAATAGCATCTGTTTCATGGCGTATCTGGTGAACATACCCCCGTGATTTTTCATTGGTGATCCATTTTGAATCCCCTGTGGATGTTGCAATCCTCCCATCGAGAGTAGAAGCACATTTTAAAATCACAAAGGGTTTTTTATTTTGAACATACCAGATAAAATCTTCAATCAAAACCTGGGCTTGATTTTCAAGAATGCCACAGATAACTTTAATACCATTGTCCTGGAGATATTTTATCCCGTTACCGCAAACATCAGGGTTGGGATCTTTACATCCAATAACAACCTTTTTTATGCCGGCCTCAATAATTTTATGGGTGCATGGACCAGTTTTTCCAAAATGATTACAGGGTTCCAAAGTTACATATATAGTTGCTCCAGCGGCATTGGAAACTGCATCATCAAGGGCTTTTACTTCTGCATGGGCAAGGCCTGCTGCCCTGTGAAAACCTCTCCCAACAATTTTATCATTTTTAACAACAACAGCACCAACACAGGGATTTGGACTTGTAAAGCCCTTTGCTTTTTGAGCAAGCGCTATGGCCTGCTGCATATATTCATGATCTGTCATTTTACAACAGTCTGTCTCTGAACAAGGCCTTTAAGTTCATTAATAAAATCATCCACATCCTTAAATTCTCTGTAAACCGATGCGAACCTGACATATGCAACATCATCAATTGACTTTAATGCCTCAATAATCTTTTTGCCAACAAGCTTTGCCGATATTTCAAGCTCATTGGTTTCCCTTAGCTCCCGTTCAATGGTATCCACGGTCTCTTCAATAAGGTTTATGCTGATGGCTCTTTTTTCACAAGCTTTCTTAATACCGGAAAGAACTTTTTCGCGCATAAAATCTTCCCTGCGGCCATCTTTTTTGACAATAATTATGGGCACCTGGATAAATTTTTCATGGGTTGTAAAGCGCCTTGAACACGCTCTGCATTCCCTTCTGCGGCGCACCTGGGAATCCATTTTATCGGGCCTGGAATCAACGACTCTTGTATTTAGTTTTCCGCAAAACGGGCATTTCATGTCAACCTCTTCTCAAAATTTAAGTCCCAAAATCAAACTGGATAAGCTCCACCTTTGCATCATTAAACATCTGCAGGCTCAAAGAGTCATCATATCCATCTTTATAGTATACAATTTGAATCCCGGCATTAATGATCATTTTAGCACAGATGGAACAGGGTTGATTGGTGCAGTAAAGAGTGGAATTTTTCACCGGAATACCATGGCAGGCAGCTTGAATAATTGCATTCTGCTCTGCATGAACACCCCGGCACAATTCATGTTTTTCTCCAGAAGGCACATTTAGCTGATCCCTTAAACATCCTGTTTCACGGCAATGAGGAACCTTGGAAGGAGCACCATTATATCCAGAACAAAGAATCCTTTTTTCTTTAACAAGAACTGCTCCAACTTTTCTTCTTAAACAGGTGGAACGACCTGCAACAAGATCACAGATCCCCATAAAATATTCATGCCATGAAGGTCTGCTAAAGGTTTGATCTGCCACTTGTTTTTATTCCTTATGTATATATGGGATATTTACTGCAAAGAGCTTTTACTTTTTTGTGTGTTGCTTCAATCTTTGATGCATCATCAAGGACATCACATATGAACCCTGCAATCATTTTGCCGGCATCTTCTTTCATGAGTCTTGATGTTACAAGGGGAAGTCCGATTCTGATGCCACTGGTGACAAAAGGACCGCGCTGTTCATTGGGAACACTGTTTTTATTGACTACTATGCCTGCCTGTCCAAGTCTGGCTTCAGCGTCTTTACCTGAAATCTTTCTACCGGTAAAATCAACCAGAACCATATGATTATCAGTACCGCCTGATACCAGGTTATATCCTCTCTTCAGCATGATTTTGGAAAGAACTGAAGCATTTTTTACCACCTGTTTTTGATAATCTGTAAAAGATTGGGACAAGGCTTCTTTAAAGGCAACAGCTTTTGCTGCTATCACATGCATTAAAGGACCGCCCTGGATACCGGGAAATATCTGTGAGTTAACCAATTTTGCAAATTTTTGTGAACAGAGAATTAAACCGCCCCGAGGTCCACGCAAAGTTTTATGGGTGGTTGATGTTATAACGTCTGCAACTCCTGCGGGGCTTGGATGCACTCCTGCTGCAACAAGTCCTGCAATGTGAGCCATATCCACCATAAAAACAGCCCCGACAGCTTTGGCAATCTCTGCAAACCCTTTAAAATCAATAATACGGGGATAGGCACTTGCTCCGGCAATAATTAATTTTGGCCTGTGTTTTTTTGCAAGCTCTTCCACCTGATTTAAATCAATCATTTGTGTTTCAGCAGAGAGGCCGTAATGGATAAAATTATAGAGTTTGCCTGAAAAACTTACAGGAGCACCATGGGTCAGATGCCCGCCATGGGAAAGATCCATGGCAAGTACTTTGTCTCCGGGTTCCAGTAATGCAAAATAGACAGCCATATTCGCACCTGAACCTGAATGGGGCTGTACATTGGCATATTCAACACTGAACAGTTTTTTAGCACGCTCAATGGCCAGCTCTTCTGCCTGGTCAACATATCTGCAGCCGCCATAATATCTTTTTGCAGGATACCCTTCTGCATACTTATTGGTCAATATTGAACCTTGAGCTTCCATAACAGCCGGGCTTGCAATATTTTCAGAAGCAATCAGGTTTAATTCAGATTCCTGGCGCTCTGATTCCAAGTGGATAATATCAGCAATTTTTGAATCTATATTATCAATATGCCCCATTCAAACACCTCTCATCAGGAAGTAACAAAATTTCCTGTTTTAAAACACCCTGTCATGGTAAATCTAAGCATCAATACTTTGAATACGTTCAAGATGACGACCTCCCTCAAAACCTGTGTCCAACCAGGTTTGAACAAGTTCATATGCAAGGATGTCACCCACAAGACGACCGCCGAGGACTAATATATTGGAATCATTATGGAGCCTGCTCATTTTTGCAGAAAAGACATCGGAACAGCGGGCTGCTCTTACATCAGCAAAACGATTGGCTACCATGGACATGCCAAGTCCTGTGCCACAAAGAAGGATACCCTTTGAAAACTGGCCTGTGGAAACTGCTTTGGCAACCTTTTTTCCATAATCCACATAATTGACTGATGCTTCACTCGTGGTGCCGGCATCCTCAACAATATAGCCTTTATTAAAAAGATATGTTTTAATTTTCTCTTTTAACTCAAAGGCTGCGTGGTCACTTCCGATTATAATGGACTTCTCTTTACCCATTTTCTTTACCTGCCGTAGAATTTAGACCTGCTTTAAAACTTAGATTTGATAAAATCGATGGCATCCTGGACAGTAAGCAATTTTTCAGCATCGTCCTCATCAATTTCAATTTCAAAAATCTCTTCCATTGTCATGACCAGCTCCACAATTGTCAGGGAATCTGCACCAAGATCTT
>JAOZRI010000589.1 GCA_029940235.1 Desulfobacula sp.
CAGTTATGATACTTTTTTCTCCACCTTGTTCAATAAAGCTTAAAGCAGCTCTTATCTTGGGTGCCATGCTTCCTTCAGTAAAAACACCATTTTTAAGGTATTTTTCTGTATCTTTTTTGTCCAGGAATTCAAGAATTTCCTGATCAGGCCGGCCATAATTCAAATATATATATGGAACATCTGTTAATATATAAAATTCATCTGCACCAATTTTTGAAGCAAGTAAAGAGGAGGCAAGATCTTTATCAATAACTGCTTCAGATGGCCTGATATCTCCTTTTTTGTCTATGTAGACAGGAACCCCACCGCCACCCACGGCAATTACAATATTGCCATGGTTTACCAATTGCTTGATAATTTTCTCATTGATGATCTGTATCGGTTTTGGAGACGGGACAACTCTACGCCATCCATCCTCAATTTTGATCTCTTTTTTAAATGCCCATTTTTTTTCTTTTGACAGTAAATCTGCCTGTTTTTTATTATATATCTTACCAACTCTTTTGGTGGGGTTTGAAAACCCGGGATCATTTTTGTCAACAACAACCTGGGTTATGAGACTGACCACGTCCCGTTTAACGCCGTGCTTTTTCATGACATTTCTCAACATTCGTTCAATCATATATCCGATCCCACCCTGGGAGTCGGCAACACACATATCAAGCGGCATTTGAGGAATATCATAATTTTGTTCTCCAGCATCATTTCTCATCAAAATATTACCCACCTGGGGCCCGTTACCATGGATTAGAACAAGATCATAACCCTCTTTTATCAGATAAACTAAACTTTCAAGAGTTTCTAAAGTATTTTGCTCCTGTTCATCTATGGTACCAATTTGTGTGCCTCTTAACAGAGCATTCCCACCCAGTGCAACAACTGCAAGCTTTTTTTGTTTTTCCATAAATGCCACCAACTATTAAAATTATAAAATAAATTGCTTATCACTACTGTAGTAGTAAACTATAGGATTTACTCTGTCAAGAAAATTAATTGTATTTTTTTATTAATTTTTATAATTCTAATATTTACTTTGGCTAAAGAGATATAAGTGTTTATTATCTATACGAAAAAGTAGACAGGTTAATTTGGCAATTGTGTTCATACAGACACAATTACTTCCATATTTCAAAAGGTTCATCACAGGAAGTCTTGGAGATTCAAAAAACTGCATTAGAAAATGATTGTCAAGTCTCTACTTGCCCAAAATTTAATTTAAACAAGAAAAATGGTGTGGACATGCCGCATGGCAGTTATAAAGAGTGGTTTCAATTCATAGGCTATGAACTATATAAGCTTTTAATGCTCATATTTTTTTCTAAGTTTTTCCAGGTTATGACCAAAAGCTTTATCAATTTCGT
>JAOZRI010000590.1 GCA_029940235.1 Desulfobacula sp.
TTCAGCAAACCATTTGATCCGGATAAACTTATGGAAACAGTAAACAAGGAAATCGCTTAAGATTTCAATGAAAAATATTTTGGTCATTTAATTTAAATTATAACTCTTTTATTGTGCTCAGGAGAGCAAAATGTATAATTTTCTAACCGGACCGCTGGCATGGATATCGTTTCTCATATTTTTTATAGGAATATTGATTCGTTCCTCTCTTTACATCAAAGGCCTTGATTCTAATATTGACAGGATCACTTACAGGGTCAATACATCATTTGGGATTAAAGAAGCTGTCAGATCTATTTTTTTCTGGCTTATTCCCTTCTCCACAAGGGGCTGGCGCACCCAGCCGGTGATGACAATACTGTTTTTTATTTTTCATATCAGTCTGTTGGCCTCTACACTTTTCCTTAAAGCACATAATATGATCCTTCAGGAAAGGTGGGGATTTTCTATCATTACCATCCCCGATGTTGTATCAGATTATCTTACTGTTGCAGTAATTGTAACTGCTTCCATACTGATTATTAGGCGCATTAAACTACCCCAGGTGAAAATTTTAACTAAACCGTCTGATTATCTGATTATAGTTATTTCTGTTGCTCCTTTTTTAACCGGTTTTCTAGCCTTTCATCAATTTGGGAATTACACGTTCTGGATGCTTACCCATATTATTTCAGGGGAGTTTTTACTGATTATTATCCCCTTTACAAAACTTTCTCACAGTTTTCTTTTTTTCCTAACCAGAGCTCAATTGGGAATGGATTATGGAATAAAGCGAGGCGGCATGAAACGCCAAAAAGGAATGGCATGGTAATTATCTTTCAACCAGAAACTTTAAAAGAGTATTGAAAAATGGATAAAAACATATTTTGCACAGCAAACCCTGTAAATGATAAAGAAACACTTGATGCCCTGTTAAGAGATAAAAGGGGCCAGCAGTATTATGATGAAATGAGGCGGCTTGAAGTTGATACTGCTGCATTACAAAAACTTTTAAATGACACATGTCGCTCGCGAATCCGCACCTGGCTTGAAATTTGTACCCATTGCGGCATGTGTGCCGATGCCTGTGCTTTTTATCTTGCCAATGATAAAGATCCAAAACAGGTGCCCTCTTATAAAATTCAGTCAACTCTGGGTGAAATTGTCAAAAAGAGAGGAAATGTGAACAATGCATTTATGAGATATGCCATGGATGTAGCGTGGGGAAAATGTACATGTTGCAATCGCTGCAGCCTCTACTGCCCATTTGGAATTGATATGGGCATTTTGATGAGTTATTTGAGAGGACTTCTTTTTTCACAGGGATTTGTTCCCTGGGAGATGAAAATTGGTTCAGGCATGCACCGCATATTCAGGGCAC
>JAOZRI010000202.1 GCA_029940235.1 Desulfobacula sp.
GCCGGGATGCAATCAGGCATAAAAAAAGAATATCAATAATCAGCAGATCAAAACTTTGATCAAACCATGCAAAAGAGGGGAGAACGATTGATTGAAAAATCATCAAAAAAAGAGTTAAAATGATAAAAAACAGGACTTTCATTTTTTTATTACAAGCACTTCTTCTATTTTATCAAAATCAACAGTGGTCTTTATGGTAATATTCTGGAAAAGCCGGGAATGCCCTTTTGTTACTTTTAACACTCTGCCGATTTGAAGCCCTTTGGGGAAAATTTGATCCAAACCAGAAGATATAATCATTTCATCTAATTTTACTTGATCTTTTCTTAAGGTAAATACAAAAGAGCAATTATCCTGATTGTTGCCCTTTACAATTCCACGGACACGGGAACTTTGTACAAGAGCATCAACAGAACTGTTTCTATCTATAATTAAAAGAACCCTTGACGATTTTGCCGCAACTTTAACAATTTTTCCAACAATCCCCTCGGAAACAAGGACAGGATTTCCTTTACTGAGACCATCATTGCTTCCTTTATCAATCATAACAGTTTTAAACCATGGAGATGGATCCCTTGCAATAATTTGAGCTGCCACATAGGTATCTGGAACCTGACCTGTAAAATTAACAAATCTTTTAAGCCGGATATTTTCAAGTTTTAACTCTTCATACTGATTCTTGATTTCCCTTGCATTGCCCAGCTGTTCTTTAAGTTGGATATTTTCCTGCACTGCAAGAACAGATAGAAAATATGTATTCCAGATATTCTGGATATAATGAATACTTTTTGTGACTGTATGCTGTACAGGAGAGGCAATTGAAATAAACAGACGCTCAATACCATTGACCGGTAAAGAGTCTCTGCTGCTCAAACTTATCACTATAAAATTAATGGCAATAAACAGAGCAATTCCAACAACGATAAACAGTTTGCGTGAAAACATTAAATCAGCTAATGACTACTTCCTTTAATATTTCAATACTGTCAAGGGCTTTCCCACAGCCAAGAGCAACTGTAGACAGTGGATCATCTGTTACAACAATGGGAAGACCACTCTTCTCTTTAAGCAGTTTGTCCAGATTTTTCAATAGAGCACCACCACCTGTTAAAACAATTCCAGAATCAACAATATCAGCAGCAAGTTCCGGCGGAGTCTGCTCAAGTGCGATACGGACAGTTTCAACAATGGCATCAATCTGCTCGGAAATTGCCACTCTTACCTCTTCAGAATCGATGGCAAGTATCTTGGGAATACCAGAAACAAGGTCACGACCTTTAACCTCAATGGTTTCAAGATTTTCAAGGTCCGGATAGGCATTTCCAATGGTTGTCTTGATTATCTCTGCAGTCCTCTCTCCAATCAAAAGATTATATTTGCGTTTTATATGCTGACTGATGGAAGAGTCCATCTTATCACCGGCAACCCTTAAAGAGTGGGTATAAACTATACCTGCAAGTGAAATAACAGCCACCTCTGTTGTTCCTCCACCAATATCAACAACCATATTACAGGTTGGTTCGGTAATGGGAAGTCCTGCTCCAATAGCTGCTGCCATTGGCTCTTCAATGAGAAAAACTTCCCTTGCCCCTGCTGACTCTGCTGACTCTCTGACAGCTCTCTTCTCAACCTGGGTAATGCCCGATGGCACAGCAATAACAATTCTTGGACGGACAAGTGCTTTTCTATTATTATGAACTTTACGGATGAAATGCTTTAACATGGCTTCTGTGACTTCAAAATCTGCAATCACACCATCTCTCATGGGTCTTATGGCAACTATATTGCCAGGAGTACGGCCCAGCATTCTTTTTGCTTCGGTTCCCACGGCAAGCACCTTGCTTCGTGCAGATTTATCTGTCCTGACAGCAACAACGGATGGTTCGCTCAATACAATTCCCTTACCCTTGACATAGACAAGGGTGTTTGCAGTTCCAAGATCAATTGCCAGGTCACTGGAGAACGCTCCCAGTAAAGAGTCTGTTATAAAATTCATTTTACCTCTTTTTAAAGAAAATTATTTATAAATTGCAATTAAACACAAAAGATTACAAGTAAACACTATTTGCTAACAAACTTAACATGTTTTTACAAGCCCCAAACGCCTTAATATTCAATATTTTTACTCTTTGCTGTGGGCAGACTATGGTGAAAAACCAAATCTGCCGTGGCAGTTATATAAGTTGTGCATATATTAAATCATGTATCTTACTGCGAAATTCTTTTATACCCTCATTAAACCTGAAAGGGTGCACTCTGTTGGTTAAAAAAATAACTATCAAAGATATTTCAGGATCTATCCAGAAAGAAGTGCCTGTAAACCCAAGATGGCCAATGGAGGATTTTGAAAAACAGCTACCTGAAGAGGAATTTTCCTTAGAAGGCGTATCAAAACCTGCAACCATATCATAGTGATTTTTCTTTTGTACAAAGGCCTTTATAATATCAGGGTTCAGAACCGTTGTCAGTTTATTGTGCAATGCATTTAATATTTCACAACAAAGCTTATATATTGAACCTGCATTTCCAAAAAGGCCGGCATGGCCATCTATACCACCAACAGCCCAGGCATTATCATCATCCACTTCGCCCGTAAGTATTGTTTTTCTCCATGGACACTGCTGGGTAGCAACAATTTTTTCTTGATATTTTTTTAATATTGCATCTTTTGCATTTAGATCAATGAAAAACAGATCCCTGATGCCAAGGGGAGAATAAATTTGCTGTGCAACAAAATGATCTAATCTTTGAGAGCTTATTGTTTCAATAATCCAGGATAAAATCATGAAACCAAGGTCACTATATTCCTGATGTCTGCCTGGTCTGTTTTTAAGGTCTTCCTTAACAAGAAGCTTTCTTAGATAATCCCTTGGATTTTCATTGGTTTTTATAATTGTTTTATAAAATTCACGATGTGCGGGCAATCCTGATGTATGACGCAATAACATATCAACGGTAATATCTGTTTTATCAGTATGTTGAAATTCTTTAATTATGGATCCAAGTTTTTGATTTAAAAATATTTTGTCACTTTCCATAAGTCTTGATAATGCCAGTGTTGTTGCAAATGGTTTTGTCAATGAAGCAAGATCAAAAATATAATCTTTACCCATCTCTCTTCTTTCAAAAACATCAGCCAAACCATAGGATTCATGGAAAACTATTTCCTGATTTACTGCACATAGCAAGACTGCTCCCGGAAATATCCCCTGTAAAATTGCATGATCAATTTTATTGGAAATTTTGTTTTTATCCACAGGCATTAAATCCAGTTTATTTTCACTGTTTCTCTCTGCGTTGCAATATCTTTTTCAATACTGATTTTAATATCCATTCCCATGGGTAAAGCCAGATTAACATTTCCATGACCAGCATTTAAACCAGTAATAACAGGGATATTATATTCCTGAAAAATTTCAAGCAGTATTTCAACAATATAATCAACATTATCGCATTTTTCAAAGGAACCTGTAATTACGCCTGCAATTGTCTTAAACATTCCTGCCATTTTCATTTGTGATAACATGCGGTCAATTTTATAGGCTGGCTCTCCAATATCTTCAAGGAATAAGATTGTATTGTGAAAATCAGGTTGAAACTGTGTGCCAAGAAGGTGGGATATGGTTGAAATATTTCCTCCTTTTAAAACACCTGTACATTGACCTGATTTAAAAATTTTTCCATTTTGTATTTCAATTTCACCCAATCTGCCCTGAATTGTATTTTGAAACGCTTCAAGGGTTTTTTCATGTGCATCTGCAAGGGACACAATGGTGGGTCCGTGAATAACAATATTACCGGTTTTATCAACAATTGATAATAACAGAGAGCTGATATCAGAAAATCCAATAAATATTTTAGGTTTTTTTTTGATTAATTCCCAGTTTAAATAATTAAGAAGTTTCATTGCCCCAAAACCACCCCTGGCACAAATGATTCCATCTATTTCAGGATCTGAAAAGAGCTGGTTTATAACATTTGCCCGTAATATATCATCACCTGCAAGATAACGCTTTTTTTCAAAAATCTCCTTTGGAATTGTGACTCTGTATCCCAAATCTTTAATAACCTGAACTCCATCATTAAATTTTTGCAAATCAAAACGTGCAGATGGAGCACATATGCCTATGGTATCCCCTGGTTTTAAAAAATATTCTTTTTTCATATTTATCAGCAGTCGTTAAGAATTTAAAAGTAGAATTGCTCTTGCCCACTCCATACTTTTCCCCTCTACAAGAAATTAGAGTAAAATTAAAATATTCAATAGTTCGACTAACGCTGCAAATCAGCCATTCGGTTTTTTACGTCGGTTAAATTTATCTTGATACTCATTGAACCTTTCATATTTCACTTGCATTTTCAACCAATTCATAAAGCCTGGTAAAAAATTGTTTTCGTATTTTTTCAATATGCAGTGCTTCCTTGTAATCAATTATTGCAGTGTCTTCATGCTTGAATCTGTCTGGTTCCACTTGCAACACATAAGAATTGACTTCTCTTTTCCAAAACCACTCCACACTGCAAAACTGAATGTTTTTTGGTAATATATTTTTCTTTTTCTATATAATTTGATTCTGAAATTTTGAAAATTTTTCTAGCACCTTTAAAACTGGCTTTAGATTCTTTTTGAATTCTGGAAGTGCCATTGCCCAAGGTAGTCTTGGGCGACAACCTTCTGATGTTAATCTGCGTATATGATGATTTTTTGATTTTGCCCAAATTCCCATTTGAGTCATCATTTGTTTTGGATATTTTTTAATAAATGGTCTAACGGCAAATTCAGCACTGTATAAATTCTTTAATGGTTCTGCCATATTCTTATATTTGAAGAAAATCTAACGTCAAAATCACT
>JAOZRI010000591.1 GCA_029940235.1 Desulfobacula sp.
GGAAGCATCACACTCTGTACATCAATGGGAGGATCAGGAAAAAGGCAAAGAGCTGTTCCTTTCTGATGAATCACCTGGTGGAAATTTTTATTCTCGTCAAGGATCAAAGGGAGTTCATGGCCAGCCCTGGCATAGCTAAATGAATTATCCCTGCTGTCATAAATTCCATAAATACAGGTTACAAACAGTTGAGCACTGTTTGCCTCAAGCAGATGATTATTCACCCTTGAGAGAACTTTGGCAGGAGACTGGCTCTGTTTTGCTTCAATCCTTAACAGGGTGCAAAACTGTGCCATGAACATGGCAGCAGCAATGCCTTTATCAGATACATCGCCAATGGCAATGCCCACCCTGAAATTGTCTATGGGAATAATGTCATAAAAGTCACCGCCAACTGCCTTGGCAGGGACCATTTTCGCCCCCACCTCGCAACCCTGGGGAAGAACAATCTTTTGCGGAAGAATACTCATTTGAATCTCCCGTGCCATATTTAATTCATGCTCTAATTTCTCGTGTTCTATCAACTCATTCTGGGCTGCCTTAAGATCATCATAGGCTTTGGCAAGTTCTGCATTTTTTTTGCGCAGATCATGGATTGTAGATTCATCACTGATTCGCAAACGTTCGCACACCTCTTTCATAAGCTGCAAAGCAATGGTTGGCTGGGCTTCAATCATCTGTTCAAATCTCTCCCTGCTCAGTTCAAGCAGGTGTGTTTCACAAAGAGCTCTTACCGAGGCAGTTCGCAGACTATTTTTAACCATCAGGCTTAACTCCCCCATGAACATGCCAGGTACAATCACATTCAACTGGCGTTCTTCAGCAGTTCCAAGAGCTTTAACCACTTCTACTTTACCCGATACAATAATATAAAAACAGGAACCCACTTCATTCTCTTTGAAAAGAATCTCTCCATCGTGAAGAGTTTTCAATTGCATGGAGGATTCAAGCTCTTTAAGAACCTGTGGAGAGAGAGACTTGAATAAAACTATATTTTCCAGGGTGATTTTGTCCATTATGGGTCATGATCCTTAAAATTTTTACATATTTTCAGTTTGCTTTGTTTATCAAATGGTTAAGCTCTCTGTTTGCCTGTTTTAAAAAGGCATAAGCTCCAATTTTCTCAAAGATTTTAATGGCTTTTTCAAGGTGCTCTTTTGCTTTTTCTTTTCTGTTTTTTACTTTGTGTAGAATGCCAAGATCAAGGTGTGCCTGGGCTTTAATGCCAATAGCACCTGTCTTGTTTGAAATTTCAATGGCTTTTGAGTACCACTCCATCGCCTTTTTATCAGCAGTAGGAACATTTTGAATAACAAACCCAATGTTTTTAATTATGGTCATAAAACCTATGGG
>JAOZRI010000014.1 GCA_029940235.1 Desulfobacula sp.
GTGAGAAATAATTAAATTTTGAATGTTCAGACTACATTATATGAACCAGAACCTGAGTCAATGGTCATTTTTCGGTTGTAAAAAACACCAAAAATATATAAACTCTGTAATCAGCCCGTTCGATACCTTAAAAATTAAAAAAGTATAGCTTTTATGAAATAATTACATCCAACTATTATAATAAGAAGGATCTATCCAATGAAATTTGAAAAAGTTATTATTGAAAAAAACAACAATCATGTTGCAGTACTAACCCTAAACCGACCCGAAAGCATGAATACATTCAGCAGCCAGATGGCCATGGAACTAAATCAGGCGTTTCTTGACTTAGATGCAGACCCGTCAATCAGGGTTATTCTTTTAAAAGGTGCAGGACGGGCCTTTTGTGCCGGAATTGATGTTAATGAGCTTGCAGGTAAAACAGGCATTGAATATCATGAGTGGATAAAAAAAATGGAACGCCCTCTTGTAACAATATCAAAACTTAAAATACCTGTGATTGCCCAGCTCCAGGGAGTTGCCGCTGCAAATGGCATGGGCCTGGTTGCAGCAGCAGATCTGGTCATTGCTGCTGATAATGCCCGCATGGGACTTACTGCTATCAATGTGGGACTTAACTGTGTAGGGCCTGTCATCCCCGTTGCAAGATGTGTGGGAAGAAAAAAAGCTTTGGAACTTCTGCTCTATGGAAAATTATTAAAAGCAAAAGAGGCACTCGCCCTTGGCCTGATTAATAAAATTGTCCCAAAAGATGAACTTGAATCCAAAGCACTTGAATGGGCAGGTGAGCTGGCTCAAAAAAGTCCCATAGCTGTTCAGATTGCAAAAACTTCATTTTATAAGAGTGAAGATATGAATTATGAACAGCAGTTTGCCCATATGAATGAAGCCTTTGCAAGATTGTGTACCACAGATGATGCCAAGGAGGGGGTTAATGCTTTTTTTGAGAAGAGAAACCCCATTTGGCAGGAACGATAGATAACCTCCACTAATATCCACATTTATTAATAGGCCGTAATAACAGGCCTATTAATAATAATACCCACCACTTTCCATAATTAATCTGCATTTTCTCTCTTTATCACTCCACATAGTTATTTTTTATTTTGCATTTAAAAACAGGCATTATAACAAGCGATAGTTATATTTTTTTTAAATAAATTAAATATTTCCCTTGACTTAATACTTTTTTTTCGTAAAAGTGTGGGTCAAGGTGGTGGAAAGTGGATATATTAATGTAATTTAAACAAGGCTTAAATAAGTGTTTCGATCAAGCTCATTTCATACAATTGATGCCAAAGGCAGGATTATTATCCCGTCAAGGTTCCGTAATATCCTCAAGTCAGATAAAGTTTACGGTGTCATGGTTTCAAACAAGGATGACTGCTTATACGCTTACTCTTTCAGCGAATGGGAAAAAGTTGAGAACAAAATTTTATCAACAAAAACCAATGCCATGGCAGATTTTAGAAGATTTTTCCTTGGCAATTCCTGTGAATGCATGTGTGACAGGCAGGGCCGCATTCTGATTCCAAAAAGTTTAAGAAAATATGCAAATCTTGAAAAAGAGATTGTTCTTGTGGGTAACCTGGATCGTTTTGAGATCTGGGACCTGAATCAATGGGATAAAATCAATAAAGAGATGGAGCTAAAACTTAAAAAAGAGGAAGTAAAAGAGGAAATCGCTTCCCTGGGGCTGTAGTAAGATGGGATTTGAGCATAGATCTGTAATGCCTCATGAGGTGCATGAGCACCAGAAGCTCCAACCCGGCAATATTTGTGTGGATTGCACTCTGGGAGGAGCTGGTCATGCTCTTGCAACAATTCAGGCAATACTCCCCCATGGAAAATTCATCGGTATTGATCAGGATATTGATGCCATTGAACATGCAAAAAAACTCCTCTCCTCTTTTGGAGAAAATGTGCAGTTATTTCATAACAACTTCATAGACCTTCCACAAATTTTATCTTCAATAGGGATACAAGGTGTAAATTCAATAGTTCTTGATTTAGGTTTTTCACTGAACCAGCTTAAAAACAGCAGGCGGGGATTCAGCTTTAATAAAAATGAACCATTGGATATGCGGATGGACACTCGAAATAACCTTAGCGCATCTCAAATTATAAACTCCTATGAAGAGAAAGAGCTTGTTAAAATTTTCTTTAAATTTGGTGAAGAGAGATTTTCCAGGCGTATTGCAAAGCAGATTGTGAAAAAAAGAGGTCTCAAAGAGATTACTACAAGCCTTGAATTGGCACAAATAGTTAAAAATGCCATTCCAGCAAAAAATGTTTTTGGCCAGCGAATCCATCCTGCCACAAGGGTATTTCAGGCATTAAGGATTGCTGTAAACTCAGAGTTGGAAAAACTTGAAAACTTTATGAAAACAATACCCTCACTTCTTTTAAAGGGAGGCCGGATTTGTGTAATCTCTTTTCACTCCCTTGAAGATAGAATTGTAAAACAGGCACTGCGGAAATTTGAAGAGGGCTGTACATGCCCGAAAGATCTTCCCGTCTGCCTGTGCGGCTTTGTTCCAACAATGAAATCAATTTTCAGAAAACCTTTGATTCCCACAAAAAACGAGATAGGAATCAACCCCATGGCAAGAAGCTCAAAATTACGAGTTGCTGAAAGAATATAGGATATGGCAATTAAAAACAACATACCTAAAAAAATCATCCAGCCAAAAAAGGCCGGATTACACTGGGTTGTCCTCATTGGTATAATCTTTTGTGAACTATTAACTTATACCTGGATCAGAACAGAATCCACACAGGCCATCCTGCAGATATCCAACTTTCAAAGACAATATGACGGAAAGGTGTCCTATCAAAAAGCTCTATCAATTGAACGGGATCGTTTAAAATCAGATGAGAGAATTACAAAAATTGCAAAAACCAGGTTAAACCTTTCAACCCACACTTTAAGCCAGACAATATACTGGCCTGTATCACAAAAAAGTAAAACAAAAAATCTGGACCAAACAACCATGGAAAGGGACAATTAATGTCAAAAGATTTTAATAAAGGCATCAGGCAGAGAATTATTATTGTGCAAATTCTGATTATTGCAGCAATTTTTCTCCTTGGAGCCAAATCATTTGATATCCAGATTTTCAAAGCCAAAGACCTCACAAAAAAAGCTGAAAATGACTATTCAAGATATATCACTGTTAAGGGAGAGAGAGGACAGATCTTTGACAGAAAAATGAACAAGCTTGCAACTTCCATTGATGCCATCTCTATTACTGCCTGCCCCAGAAAAATTGATAATCCCGGCACTACAGCAAAAAAACTTTCAACAATTTTAAATATTGATAAAAAAGATCTTCAACAAACTCTTTCAACAAACAATATGTTTGCCTGGGTAAAAAGAAGAGTCTCTCCTGACCAGGCCAGACAAATCAAAAAACTGAATTTACAGGGAATCTATTTTGAAAATGATTCAAAAAGGTTTTATCCCAATAAAAACCTTGCTGCCCAGATCATAGGGTTTACCGGAAATGAAAATAGCGGACTTGAAGGCCTTGAATTCAAGTATAATTCTGTTCTTGAAGGCAGTGCTTTAAAGATGAGAATCAAACAAGATGGAAATGGAGGAATCCTGCATCTTGATAAAGAACAGAAAACTCATTTAAAAGGTAATTCAATAGTCTTAACCATTGATAAAAAAATACAATTTTTAAGTGAACAAACCCTGAAAAAAACTGTAAAAACTCATCGGGCAAAATCCGGGATGGCACTTGTAATGAGACCTCAAACAGGAGAAATCCTCTCAATTGCCCATTTCCCTGAATTCAATCCAAACAATTTCAAAATATATGATAATACATTGTATAGAAACCGTGCTGTTACAGATGCATTTGAGCCAGGGTCAGCCATGAAGGTTTTTACAGCTGCCGCAGCACTGGAAAAAGGTTTTGCCCCCAAATCCATCTTTTTTTGTGAAAACGGCACCTATAAAATTGGATCATTTACCATCCATGACACCCATCCCTATGCCTGGCTTTCCATGAACCAGATTATTAAATTATCAAGTAATATAGGTTCAGCAAAAATTGCCCAGACAATTGGGGAGAAAACTCTGCACAATTATCTTGTGGATTTTGGCTTTGGCAATAAAACAAAGATTGCAAGCCCGGGAGAAACTTCTGGCAGGCTTATTCCCCATAATAAATGGTCTAAAATAGATACAGGTGCAATATCCTTTGGCCAAGGGGTCTCTGTCTCAGCTATTCAACTTTTAAATGGCATCAGCGCCATTGCTAATAGTGGAAAGCTTATGAAACCCATGCTCATTAAAAAAGTTGTATCCAGCAATGGAGAAACTCTTCGTACATATAAACCCCAGACTATACGGCGGGTCATATCTGAAAAAAGCGCTCTTCAGGTTAAAAATATGATGGGCCTTGTGGTGGAAGATGATGGAACCGGCATAAAAGCAGCTATTAAAGGATATTCTATCTGCGGCAAAACAGGCACAGCCCAAAAGGCCCTGAAGAACCAAAAAGGATACTCAAAAAACAGATATATTTCAGTGTTTGCAGGATTTGCACCCAAAAAAAATCCTGAGCTTGCAATTCTTGTGGTCATTGATGAGCCAAGAAATGGGTATTATGGCGGAGATGTAGCAGCTCCTGCATTTAAAACCATTATGGCTGAATCTTTTAATTACTTAAATATAGCTCCGGAAAGAACAAAGCCACAAAAAGAGGCCACTACTTTGATTGCATCATTAACTGATGGAGAAAAAAATTGAGACTCTCTTTTCTGATTAAGGATTGTGCATTAAAGCCCTGTGCTGACTTAAAAGCCAGCTTGGCCCATGATCCTGATATCCTCTCCATAACCTCAGATTCAAGAGAGATCACACCCAATAGCCTTTTTATTGCTGTCAAAGGATTGGTGGCAGATGGACACGATTATATTGACCAGGCCTTTGCAAAAGGAGCAATTGCAGTTATTGCCCAGGAACAGCCTGAAAATCCAAAAGAGAGTGCCTGCATTGTTCTTGTTGAAAATTCAAGACTTGCCATGGCTGCCATTGCCGCCAGGTTTTATGATAACCCTTCAAGGGATATGATTATTACCGGCATCACCGGAACAAACGGCAAAACAACAACAACGTGGATTCTTGAAAGCATTTTCAAGGCACAAGGCTTTTCAACAGGGGTTATCGGGACTGTAAACATACGTTACAGTGGAAATAAATATGACAGCCCTGTGACAACACCTGATTCCATAGACCTTCAAAAAACTCTGTATGACATGAAAACAGCAGGAGTGACCCATGTTATTATGGAAGTCTCCTCACACGGCATAGACCTTAACAGGATTGATTTTTGTGATTTTAATATTGGAGTGTTCACCAACCTGAGCCTGGATCATCTTGATTATCATAAAAATATGGATCAATATTTTGATTGTAAAAAAAAATTGTTTACCAAACTGCTTGGATCATGCACAACAAAGAGTGTTACAGCTGTCTTGAATATTGATGATGATAAAGGCGAACTGTTATCAGATATCCTTGATTATAATACAATAGAGGTCAGCAGCAAAAAAAGAGCAGATGTGTTTGCCCGCAGCACCAGGGATGATATTCATGGGCTTGCAGGAACCATATACCTGCCCCATGACTCTTTTAAACTAAAATCATCTCTTATTGGAAAGTTTAATCTGGAGAATATCCTCTGTGCAGCAGGAGCGGCCCACGCCTTAAACATAAATAAAAGACACATTAAAAATGGGATTGAAAATTGCCATACAATCCCTGGTCGTCTTGAGAAAATCAACAATTCCCAAGGTTTACTCTCTATTTTATCAAAAGATTCTTCACAGGATTTATCAACAAGTGACAGGTTTTTATTTGTGGATTATGCCCACACTCCCGATGCCCTTGATTCTATTTTAAAGACCTTAAGAAAAATTGCTCCCAAAAGAGTTATCACTATTTTTGGATGCGGTGGTGACAGGGATCGCTCCAAACGTGCTTTAATGGGAAATATTGCATGTAAACACAGTGACATTGCCATTGTAAGTTCTGATAACCCAAGAACAGAAAATCCTGACTCCATAATAGACGATATACTTAAAGGCCTGGATAATTTCCATGAACTTTTGAACCATGATCTTAAATCAAATCCTTTTAAAAAGGGATATTTTATTGAAGTTGAGAGAAAAAAAGCTATCCAGAAAGCGATAGCTATTTCAAAACCTGAAGATATAATTATAGTTGCCGGCAAGGGCCATGAGACTTATCAAATCACAAATAGTGGGACAATCCATTTTGATGATAAAGAGGAACTTGCTAAAGCTGTCATTGAGTTTAATAAAAAATTCAAACCAATTGAGTGGGGAATAGATAATCTGATAAAAGCATTGGATTGTAATCCTGTAATTTCAACCATTGGAAAAAATCATAAATTTACCAGGATTGGCACAGATTCAAGGACAATCCAGAAAAACCATCTATTTATTGCCCTTAAAGGAGAAAACTTTGATGGCCACACTTTTATCAAAGACCTCATTGCCAGAGGTATAAATGGTTTTATAACTCAAAAAGGGTATCTTAGCAGCCTTGATAACAATACTATAAAACAATTTCAAAAGAACAATCTAATCATTTTTGAGACTCGAAACAGCTTAACAGCACTTGGGAAACTTGCCCGATATCAAAGGCTTCGAGCAGATGTAAAAGTTCTTGCAATTACCGGTTCTTCCGGCAAAACAACAACAAGAAAAATTGCAGAAAAAATATTTAACACCCACTTCCACACCCTTGCAACAAAAGGCAATTTTAACAATGAGATCGGTCTGCCTTTAACTCTTTTAAACCTGAGTGCTTCCCACGAATGGGCAATAGTTGAAATGGGCATGAACCATGCCGGTGAAATATCAAGGCTCAGCAGAATCGCTCTTCCAGACATTGCCATGGTAACAAATACAGCAGGTGTTCACCTTGAAGGGCTGGGTTCTGTGAATAATGTTGCAAAGGCCAAAGCTGAAATCTTTGAAGGCTTAAATATAAATTCAACAGCAATTATTCCCGGCAGTGACCCAAGGCGTGAGATCCTCGAAACAGAGGCAAAAAAGAACAAAAACATTAAAAATTTTCTTTTTTTCGGCCAGGATGAAAACCATGATATTTGTGGATCCAATATAAAAACAGACATGGATTCAACTAAGTTCACAGCTACCATTAAGAATACAAAACAAAAATTTTGCATTAACTCCCCTGCCCTTTTCATGGCTGACAACTGCCTTGCTGCTATTTGTGCAGCCATCTCTGCAGGCATAAGCCTTAAAGGCATGCAGAGAGGAATCAAGGCTTTTAACCCTGTGTCCGGAAGGATGAATATCTATAAGCTTAATGGATCAATCAATATAATTGATGACTCCTACAATGCAAATCCTGTTTCTGTAACAGCCGCCTTAGAGACATTGAATAATATGAGCCAGGAGAAAAACAGTATCGCAGTTCTCGGGGATATGCTGGAACTTGGAGAAGAATCAGACAGACTTCACTGGCAGATAGGGAAAAAGGCAGCATCCCTTGGAATCAATAAATTATATATTTTTGGCACCAGGGGAGAACAGATACTCAAGGGTGCCATGGAAAACAAATTTTCACCAGACAATATATATCATGGAACTAAAAATCAGATTGTTCAAAAGGTTCTTGAAAACAGTAATGAAGAGACATGGCTTCTTGTTAAAGGTTCAAGGGGTATGGCAATGGAAACCATTATACACAAACTCAAACAAAAATTATTAATTGATTCTTAAACAATTTACTGGCGGGAGGATTATGGATAATTTTAAAGAAAAACGAACAGTCAATGACAGAAGAAAATTTAATTATACTGCCTATTTTCCAGAGAGAAGGTCAGGTAAAGAGAGAAGAGCAGTTGCAATGGATCAATTTAAAAAAAAGGTGGCATAGGGTCAAAAGGAATGCTTTACGAATTTTTATATCCATACCATGTTGATTTCACATTTTTAAATATATTTCGGTATATCACATTCCGAACTATTTATGGTGGATTAACAGCCTTTTTAATCTGTTTTCTTCTTGGGCCATGGGTAATTAGAAAACTGTCCCAAATGCAGATTGGCCAGATCATCCAGATTGATGGGCCCAAAAGTCACATGGGCAAACAGGGCACTCCTACAATGGGTGGAATATTGATTTTATTTGCAAGTTTTACATCCATTGCCATCTGGGGGAATCTATCCAACCACTATGTAAATATCCTTCTTCTATCTTTAATACTTTTTGGATTTATAGGATTTATTGATGATTATCTCATGCAGGTTAAAAAGAGAAATATGGGATTTACTGCAAAGGGCAAATTTCTTATTCAGATACTGTTTGGGCTTGTTATCAGCTATCTGATCTATAAATGCCCTGATTTTAATTCAAAACTCACCATTCCATTTTTCAAAGATATTTCTCCTGATCTTGGTATTTTTTACATTCCTTTTGCCTGCCTTGTCATTGTGGGTACTTCCAATGCAGTAAATCTGACCGATGGCCTTGACGGCCTTGCCATAGGTCCCTATATCGTTGCCAGTGTGACCTATATGTTTTTTGCATATGTTGCAGGTCATTTCCAGATTGCCCAGTATCTCCATGTAAAACATATAGCTGCTGCCGGTGAAACAGCTGTGATCTGTGGTATTATGGCAGGAGCAGGCCTTGGATTTTTATGGTTTAATTCACACCCGGCCCAAATTTTTATGGGTGATTCAGGTTCCATTCCCCTTGGCGCAATTCTTGGAACCATTGCTGTGGTAACAAAACAGGAAATTCTTCTGCTCATTGTGGGAGGATTGTTTGTTGTGGAAGCCCTGTCTGTCATTCTTCAGGTGTCATATTTTAAAATTACAAATGGGAAGAGAATCTTCAGAATGGCACCTCTGCATCACCATTTTGAACTTAAAGGGTGGCATGAATCAAAGGTAATAGTTCGGTTCTGGATAATATCCATCACTTTAGCATTAATCTCATTGAGCACCCTGAAAATAAGGTGATATGAATATGAAAAACAGATACCCATATTATCTCATCATTGGCCTTGGCAAATCAGGGATTTCCATGGCTAAATTTTTAAACTCCAAAGGATATAACGTAGTTGCCACAGATATTGATCACTCAAGGGACAAAATCGCAGATGAACTCAGTGAACTTGGTATTCAAACCCAGATTGGCTTCCACGACCAGAAAACATTTAACCATGCAGAAATCATGATTCCAAGCCCTGGAATCCCTTTAAACAATAAATTTATAAAAACTGCATTGGACAATGGAGTTGAAATAACAGGCGAATTGGATATTTTTACAAAGTACAATAAGCTTCCAATAATTGCCATTACCGGCACAAACGGCAAAACAACAGTAACAACATTGATTGGTAATATTTTAGAGCAAAGCCAGATGAATCCTTTTGTGGGAGGAAATATTGGAACTCCTTTAATTGATTATTTAATGCCAGGCAGCACCCTGAAAAGAAAAGAAAAAACAGATAACAACGAAAAGATAGATAATAAAGCAGGCACAAAGAACCTAAAAGAGGCCAACAATCTTTGTGAGAACAAAAACCAAAGAGAGATCAATATTATTGTGGCTGAAATTTCAAGTTTTCAATTGGATATTTCAAAAAATTTTAAACCTGATATTGGTGTACTTTTAAATATTTCACAGGATCACCTTGACCGCTATGAAGATTATGCTGATTACACAAACTCCAAATGGTCTGTTTTTAAAAACCAGGATTCCTCTGATCAGGCTGTGATTAATTGTGCCATTGACAATTTTGATCAACTATCTCCAAAATTAAAATCAAATATCATCAGTTTTTCTTCAAAGAACCTGCAAAACACAGGCAACCAAAGAGTCACACAGAATAAACAACTTCAAAGCGGGAATGCCCAAATAACTTCCAGCAATATTACAATTAAATTTCAGGGTAATGAATATAAAATCCCCACAGAAAATTTAAAAGAGCTTCAAGGGACACATAACAAAGAAAATATTGCTGCTGCTGCTCTTGCCTCCCTTGCTGCCGGTGCAGATATTCAAAGTGTTTTAAAGGGAATCAAAACCTTTAAAAATCTTTCCCACAGAATGCAATTTGTCAAAGCCATTAAAAACATTGCCTTTTATAATGATTCAAAGGCAACCAATACTGATGCAGTTATAAGAGCTATTGAGTGTTTTAAGAACAATATCATTCTTATTCTTGGGGGAAGGGAAAAATCGACAGATTTCTCTGAACTTACAGACCATATAAAAAAAAGCGTTAAGGCTATTATCGCCATGGGAGAAACAAGCTTAAAAATTAAAAATATATTTGAAAAAATATGTCCTGTAAAAATAGTAAAAACAATGAAAGATGGAGTTCAAACAGCTTTTGCTCTGGCCCTTAAAAATGATATCGTACTTTTATCTCCTGCCTGTGCAAGCTTTGATATGTATGACAGCTATGCAGACAGAGGCGATGATTTTACAGATTGTGTAAAGGCACTTGGAAAGGGATAAATGAAAAAACCAATTAAATACATTCATCCTTTTTTAAGCGAAAAAAGCATTCTTTTCCCTGTAATTCTTCTGTCAGGGCTTGGGATTATCATGGTTTACTCTGCAAGCAGTGCTATCTCCATGGAAGATCACAATAATGTATATTTTTATATGAAAAAGCAGGCACTGTTCTGCTTTATCAGTCTTTGTGTAATGTTTGTTACTTCCTCTTTTCCCTATAAACTTTACAAAAGTTTTGCCTATATAATTCTATTTACTGCCATAGCCCTGCTCATTGCCGTGTTGTTCCCTGCATTGAACATTAAGGCCGGAGGTGCCAGCAGGTGGTTGAACCTTGGCGGATTTACATTCCAGCCTGCAGAATTTGCAAAACTTGCCCTGATTATCTTTCTTGGATACTCTCTATCTAAAAAACAGGAGATGATTAAAGATTTTTCCGTGGGGTTTTTCCCCCATCTTTTTATCTTCTCTATTTTTGCCTCACTTATTATAATCCAGCCTGATTTTGGAACCATTGTTGTTTTAGGCTTGATCACATGGGGAATGATGTTCATAGCAGGGGTTAAAATAACTCATCTTCTCTCTCCGGCACCTTTGATTATCCCCCTTGTCTATTTTCTCATTGTAAAGGTTGATTACCGGCTTGAAAGAATTCTTTCATTTTTAAATCCCTGGGATGATCCCTATAACACAGGATACCAGATTACACACTCCTTAAAAGCCTTTGGGTCAGGTGGAATTTTTGGCAAAGGCATTGGTCTTGGAATGCAGAAAATGCATTATCTTCCAGAGCCCCACACAGATTTTATTTTTTCCATTATTGGAGAAGAGCTTGGATTGATTGGTGTTTTGATGGTTTTATCCCTCTATCTGGTCCTGCTATTAAAAGGAATCAAAATAGCAAAGGAATCAAACAGTGAGTTTGGCGCTGTAATGGCTGCCGGTCTCACCATATACATTGGAATTCAAGTCATAATAAACACCGGCGTGGCTCTCGGTGTTCTACCCACAAAGGGGCTTACTCTGCCATTTATCAGTTATGGGGGGACATCCCTTGTGGTCAACATGGCTGCCATGGGAATTTTAATGAATATCGGGGCTTCACAAAATTATGAATAAAAAAATCAACATAATTATTGCCGGAGGCAAAACAGGAGGTCATCTATTCCCGGGGATTGCCATTGCCAAAGCCCTTGAACAGATCATTGAAAAGACTGAACACAAAATTAAAATTCTCTTTGTTGGAACTAATGCACCGTTTGAAATAGATACACTTGCCAAATACAAGTATAACCATAGAGCAATTTATTCAAAACCCTTTAAGGGCAACAATATTATCTTCAAAATATTTTCTGCAAGCATAATCCTTATTTCGCTCATACAGTCCATGGTAATTATAAAAAGCTTTAAACCCGATTTTATCCTTGGTGTCGGCGGTTTTTCATCATTTGCTGTCATTTTAAATGCCTGGATCTTTGGAATTCCAAATGCCATCCAGGAACAGAATGCCTTTCCTGGAATGACCAACAGAGTGTTGTCAAAATTTACAAACACTATCTTCACATCTTTTAAAAAAACAAAGGGTTTTACAAACAATCCTAAAAGCCAATTTGTTGGGAACCCTGTCAGAAAAGCTGCCATTTTAAAAACAGATGACCATGCAAAAACAGTTAACTACAACCCAGATAGATTTACCATTCTTGTTACTGGCGGAAGCCAGGGGGCTGCAAGCATTAACAATGCATTTATGGATGCACTTGAATTGATGGAAAATAATAAATCAGATACCCATAAATTTAACCCTGATCAATTCAATATTATCCATCAAACAGGTGTTAAAGATGAGGCATTAATCAAAAGACGTTATAAAGATCTAAAAATCAATGCAAACGCCAGTGCATTTTTCCATGATATGCCAGAGCTTCAAAATATTGCAGACCTTGTCATTACAAGGGCAGGAGCTGGAATTATTACTGAACTCTGCATAAAAGGGCTTCCAGCAATTCTTATTCCTTTTCCACATGCAGCCGACGATCACCAGACCTTTAATGCAAAAAACCTTGAAGAGAGAGGTGCTGCTGTAATTATCAATGATAAAAATCTTACGGGACAGATTTTAAAAACAAAAATAGAAGATTTGATAAACGGCTCAGAAACACTTAAAGAAATGGGCAAATCCATGAAACATCTTGCCATGCCCGATGCTGACAAAAAAATAGCCTCATATATTTTAACCACATTGAATATAACTGCCGCAGGTACTCTTAATTGCACGCAACAAAAGAGAGAAGCTAATGTTTAAATTTATAAAAAACGCTTTTAGATAAAGGCTTAAATATGTATCAAAAAAATTATCATATTCACTTTGTAGGAGTTGGCGGCATTGGCATGAGCGGTATTGCAGAGCTTCTTATGGACCTTGGATATAAGATATCAGGATCTGATCTTAAATTGTCCCACATCACCGAACGTCTTGAAAAAAAAGGTGGGGTTATATTCCAGGGGCATGCCAGAGAGCAGGTAAAAGGTGCCAATGTTGTAGTGACTTCCACTGCCATTGCAAAGGAAAATCCAGAAGTTGTCCAGGCAAAAGCCTTATCCATTCCTATTATTCCACGGGCTGAAATGCTGGCTGAATTAATGCGCATTAAATACTCCATTGCCGTATCAGGAGCCCACGGGAAGACATCAACCACCTCCATGATTTCCCAGATTCTCAATACGGCAGGGCTTGATCCCACAGTTATTATAGGCGGACTTTTACAAGGCCTTGATACCAATGCTCTGCACGGAAAAGGTGACTTCATAGTTGCAGAAGCCGACGAAAGTGATGGCTCTTTCCTAAAATACAGCCCTGCCATTGCCGCAGTTACCAATATTGACCTTGAGCACTTGGATTTTTATAAAGATATTGAAGATATAAAAGATAAATTTGTCCAGTTTATCAACTCTGTTCCATTTTACGGTCTTGCAATTCTCTGCCTTGATAACGAGCATATTCAAAATATACTGCCAAGAATAAAGGTTAGATACACAACCTTTGGCATGACAGCACAATCTGATTTGCAGGCAAAAGAGATTGAATTTAAAGGCTCGAAAAGTTATTTCAAAGTTTTTCACCATGAAAAACTCCTTGGCGACATCAATTTAAATATTGCAGGACTTCATAATATTTCCAATGCCCTTGCTGCAATTGCAACAAGCCTTGAACTCAATATTAATTTCAAAACAATTAAAAAAGCATTGGAATCAATTGATGGCGTAAAACGCCGGCTGGAAATTAAAGGGGAAAAAAAGGGGATTATGGTCATGGATGATTATGGTCATCATCCAACAGAAATCATGGCAACACTTGCCGCAATCAGGGAAAGCTATAAAGACAAACGTCTGATTGTTGTGTTCCAGCCACACAGGTACACGAGAACCAAAGGCCTGTTCCATGAATTTACCCGCTCTTTTTATCAATCTGATATCCTCATTGTAGTGCCAATTTATGCTGCAAGCGAACAGGAAATCAAAGGAGTTAACTCCCAGCAATTGTGCTCAGGGATACAGAAACATGGACATAAAGATGTGAGTTATGCCCCGGATTTTACCCAGGCCCTATCCATGATCACCCATAAGGCCAAAAAAGACGACATTGTTTTAACCCTTGGTGCAGGAGATATTTATACACTCGGTGAAAACCTCGTGGAAATATTGTAAAGGAGGATAGAATGATACAAGAAGCCATTAGACCAGAGACAATACTTGCCCGAGAATTTAATACTCTTGTTGATGAGCCAATGGAAGAGTACACCTCTTTTAAAATTGGGGGCAGAGCTGATCTTCTTGCTCTGCCAAAAAACAAAATAGAGTTAACAAATTTAATTCAACGGGCATGGGAACTTGATATTCCAGTCACACTTGTTGGAAAAGGGACTAACCTTTTAATTTCAGACAGGGGCATACGCGGTCTTGTAGTTGTTACAAAACTATTAAAATCAAAATTAGAGATAATTGGAACTGATGCAGATACAACAACAATTATTGTTGATGCAGGAGAGCGTTTATCAAAAGTCTGTCAGTTTGCCATTAATAACTCTCTTTCAGGGCTTGAATTTGCAGCTGGAATTCCGGGAACCATTGGTGGTGCCATTAAAATGAATGCAGGAACACAATCCGGTGATATGTCTGCCATTATACAATCAATTGAAGTTTTAGATGAGAATACATTTGAGATTAACAAAATTGAAAAAACCCTTTTGGATTTTTCCTATCGACACCTTAATTTATCTGGAATCATTGTTTCAGCGGCAATTACTCTGAAAAAAGAAGATCAAAAAAAGATTGAAGAAATTTTTAAATATAACCTGGCCAAAAGAAATGCAAATCAGCCTGTCTCCTTTGCCAGCGCAGGATGTTTTTTCAAAAACCCGGACATTGGAAAATCAGCAGGAGAGCTTATTGAAAAATCCGGGCTCAAAGGAGTGAGTGTAAACGATGCTTTGGTATCACACAAACACGCCAATTTTATTGTGAATACGGGCAATGCAAGTTGTGAGGATGTTCTTCAATTAAAACAACAGATTCAAGAAAAAGTTTTTGCAAAATTTAATGTCTTTCTTGAAACAGAAGTGAGGATTGAAGGTGAGTAAAAAAATAAAAGCCAACAGGTATAAACCTGAACCCGGCAGGCCCAAGGCACTTAAAAGTGTCTCAATAACCAGTGCTGATGCTGTAGATCTTTGCCTTAAATGCATCATGACTATTGCTTTTTTCAGTGTTTTAAGCCTTGCTGCAATCTTTATGTATGATTTCATTACCCAGTCAAAATTTTTTAATATTAAAAAAATAGAGATTACAGGAACAGAGCATGCTGTTCAAAATGATATTTTAAAACTTGCAGATTTGAGCTGTGATAAAAATATTTTTAAAGTAAATCTATTTAATATAGAAAAACGTATTGCAACACACCCATGGATTGCATCTGCCATGGTTAACAGAAATATGGCCTGTGAACTTCTGATATCTGTTATTGAAGAGAAACCCTTGGCAGTTGTTAAGATTGAAAACCTGGCAGATATTTTAATCAATACCCATGGCAGACCTTTTAAGGAGTACAATCCTCAAAAGGACAATATTGGAAACCTGCCTGTTATAACAGGAGTTGATCTCAACATGAAGGTCACCCGCAACCTCACGGACACGCGCAAAAAACTAAAGCAGGAATATCTGTTTAAGGGGCCTTTGTTTGACTCTATAATGGAATTTTTAAAATTAGAAGATTTAAATGATATAACATTAATCAAGGCAGATGAAAACAGAGGTATCAGCATTAAAGCCAATGATATCTATAATAAAATCCCGCTGAACCATGAAAAGACAATTCAAATACAATTAGGGTTTAACAAATTTAAAGAGAAGCTCAATAAAGCAATAAAAATCAGTGAGTATATTGATAAAAACTTTCCTGAACGTACAATATGTGCCATGGATCTTTCTAATCTTGAAAAAGTTTTCATCAAAACCACGCCTGACAAGGCATTACAGACTGGTGATTTAATAAAGGGGGTTTAATTTGCAGGGAAATGAAAAAATAATTGTGGGTCTGGACATTGGAACTACAAAAATTTGTGCCGTTGTAGGTGAGATGCTTGATGATGAGATTAATGTCATTGGTGTTGGCTCTCATCCATCCACTGGTCTGCGCAAAGGTTCAGTTGTCAATATTGAATCAACTGTGGATTCGATCAAAAAGGCAGTTGAAGAGGCAGAACTCATGGCTGGATGTGATATTTCATCTGTTTATGTGGGCATTGCAGGTAATCACATCAAGGGTATGAACTCCCATGGAATTATTGCCATCAAAGGGCGTGAAATTACTGACATGGATGTGGAGCGCGTGATTGATGCTGCAAGAGCTGTGGCTATTCCAACAGACAGGGAAATTCTCCATGTGATCCCTCAGGAATTCATAGTTGACGAGATGGAATCCATTCAAAACCCGGTTGGCATGACTGCCATCCGCCTTGAAGCCAAAATTCATATTATCATCGGAGCTGTATCATCGGCCAGGAATATTGTTAAATGCTGTAATAAGGCAGGCCTTGAAGTGTGTGACCTTGCCCTTGAATCCCTTGCTTCCGGAGAGGCAGTCCTTACAAAAGAGGAGAAAGAACTGGGATGTGTAATAGCTGACATGGGTGGAGGCACCACTGACATGGCGCTTTTTAAAGATAATAACCTGAAATTTATTTATGAACTCACCCTTGGCGGCCACAATCTGACCAATGATATCTCAATTGGATTGAGGACTCCTCTACCTGAAGCTGAAAAAATAAAGGTGGAACATGGTACATGTATTCCGGAAAATGTTAGAAAAGGCACGACCATTGAAGTCCCTGCAGTGGGAGGAAGGGCACCGAAAAAACTCTCCAAGGGAATACTTGCAGAGATACTTGAACCAAGGGTAGAAGAAATTTTTACCATATTAAAAACAGAGCTCTTCTCCAATGGACTTGAAAACTCATTTCCTGCAGGTTTTGTCCTGACTGGAGGCAGTGTTGTTCTTGATGGAATCAGAGAGCTTGCAGAATCGGTTTTTCATGTGCCCATACGAATTGGAGAACCAAATAAAATAGGTGGTCTAAAGGATATTGTTAAAAATCCAGCCTATGCAACAGGAGTTGGGCTTGTAATCTTTGGTTCAACATCCAGCAGTCAAACAGAATTTAAAGAGACGCAAAATCAAGGTTTTGCTGGAATATTAAATAGAATGAAACAGTGGTTTAAAAATATAATTTAATTTTTTTAGGAGGTGGATATGA
>JAOZRI010000203.1 GCA_029940235.1 Desulfobacula sp.
AAGTATGTGGCACAGGCATCATCAGATTCCCACGCCATGACTTTTGATACTTTTACACTATTATCTTTGTCCTGATCCAGGATGGACTGGACTTGTTGTGCAATATATACAGCAATACGCTCTGAAGTTGGCTGTATATTATTAAAGATTTCAAGTTCATTTAAAAATTTATGATCAAGATGGCCTTTTACAACCTCTTTTACAGCTTTTTTTATATCACCAAAATCAAGAAGCACTCCTGCTGAATTTAATTTTTCCCCTTTAACACACACTTCTATGTGCCAGTTATGTCCATGGAGATTCTCACACTTTTGTCCCACCATGGTTAATTGGTGGGCTCCGGCAAAACGGGTTTTAACTTTTAATTCAAACATGGTTTATCCTTTAAAAGCCTTACAGGTTCTTGAAAAGATTCTTTAGTTTGTTTGATATTTTATTTTTATCAAGTTTGTCAAACTTTTTTAACAGATTTATCTGTTTATTATTTAATCTGGTGGGTGTTTTTATTAAAACTTTTATAATCTGGTCACCCCTGCGATGTGTCCTTAAAGAAGCTATACCGTGACCTCTCAGCCGAAAAGTATCACCATATTGAGTAGCTTTCGGGATTTGAAATTTTTCATCGCCCACAAGGGTTGGAATGGTTATTTCATCACCAAGTGCAGCCTGAATAAATGAAATATCTATGGCGCAGATAACATCTGTGCCATCCCGCTGGAAAAATTTATGGGGTTTAACATTGACTATAACATAGAGATCACCAGCAGTTCCCTGGGAAGTTGGTGCAGATTCTCCTTCTCCTGTTAAACGAAGTTTTGAGCCTTTATCAACACCTGCAGGAATCTTGACCTGAACTTTTCTGGTTACTTCTACTCTTTTAGCTCCCCTGCATTTTTTACAGGGATTTGAAATAACACTTCCCTGGCCCTGGCAGTAGGGGCATGTTGTTTTTACCTTGAAAAAACCCTGGTTTTGAATAAACTGTCCTGTTCCACGACACTGGGCACAGGTTTCAGGACTTTTATCATCAGCACTTCCTGTGCCTTGACACTCTTCACATGTATCCATCCTTGGAATGGAAATTGTTTTTTCAGTACCAAAGGCAGCTTCCATAAAATCTATGGTGAGATCATATCTAAGGTCAGAGCCTCTCTGTGACCTTCTGCTATTGCCACCGCCAAATCCGAAAAAATCTTCAAAAATATCACCAAAGCTGGAAAAAATATCCTCAAATCCGCCTGGGCTGCTATGGCCGGCACCTTCTAAGCCTCGATGCCCAAACTGGTCATAAATTCCCCGTTTATTATCATCATTTAACACTGAATAAGCTTCAGATGCTTCTTTAAATTTGTTTTCCGCTTCTTTATTGCCTGGATTCTTATCAGGATGAAATTTAATTGCAAGTTTTCGATATGCTTTTTTTAAATCCGGCTTTGCAGCATCTTTTGCAACGCCAAGTATTTCATAATAATCACGCTTTTGACTCATACTTGTCCCAAATAGTTAAATAATATTTAAAATTTACAAACTGCCAATACACAATAAAAGTTATTGGTAGTAAGGCAAATGTCCATAACAGACTAAAGCATCACATCTTGCTACTTTTATATAGCAATTTCTTAAAATAAATCACAAATTGAGGTTGTCAACGATGGGAGAATTTTAAATGAATAAAGATTTGCTTAAAAAACTTTACAGGTCTCTTTTTTAAGAGTGGTGTGTTTTAACCAGTTTTTATCATCTTTTTCAGGATATTCTATATTATAATGCAGTCCACGGCTCTCTTTTCTCATTAAAGCTGACTCAATGATTAACTGTGCTATTGTGGCAAGATTTCTAAGCTCGATTAAATCAGAAGTGACCTTAAAATCCCAATAATATTCATTGATCTCTTGCTGGATATTCTGGATTCTTCTCAATGCCCGCTGCAGGCGTTTGTCTGATCTTACAATACCCACATAATTCCACATCAAACGCCGGATTTCATCCCAGTTATGGGAAACAACAATTGCTTCATCACTGTCTATTGTGTTGGTTTCATCCCATTGATCAAGTGTAATACTGTTTTTATTGGAAATTTTCTTAAACTCTTTAATTGAAGATTCATATGCTTTATGGGAGTAGACCAGTGCTTCAAGAAGGGAATTTGAAGCAAGCCTGTTGGCACCATGCAATCCTGTGCATGCAGTTTCACCAACGGCATAAAGTCTTTGAATATCGGTTTTTCCATTAAGATCAGTTGCAACCCCCCCACACATATAGTGGGCAGCAGGAACAACGGGAACAGGATCTTTTGTCATGTCAATGCCATATTCAAGACATCTGGCATAAATATTTGGGAACCTTTTTTTAATAAATTTTGAATCTTTATGACTTATGTCAAGGAAAACACACTTGGCTCCGGTGGTTTTTAATTCATTATCAATGGCTCTTGCCACGACATCTCTACAGGCAAGTTCCAGGTCTTTGGTGTATTTATGCATGAACCTGTCACCATTTGCATCTATTAAAAATGCGCCTTCCCCCCTTACTGCTTCTGAAATAAGAAAGTTTTTTGCCCTTGAGTGATAGAGGCATGTGGGGTGAAACTGCACAAATTCAAGATTGGCAACCATGGCACCTGCCCGGTATGCCATGGCAATACCGTCGCCAGTAGCTATGTCAGGATTTGAAGTATAAAGATATACCTTGCTTGCCCCGCCCGTGGCAAGAAGAGTAACAGCAGAATAAAAAGTTTCAATCTCTTCTGTTCTATTATCTAAAACATAGGCCCCACAGCAGTAATGTTCCTGTTCAGTAACAATAAGACCCCTTCTGATACTGGAGCTGAATGTTATGAGATCCACTGCAATGTGATCTTCAAGAATAGTAATATTGGCATTGCTCTCTACATTTTTTACCAAGGTATCTTCAATCTCTTTGCCTGTCAGATCCTGGGCATAAACTATTCTTTTTGCAGAGTGCCCTCCCTCCTGTCCAAGAGAGAAATCAAATTCTTCATTGCTCTGTTTATTAAAATCGGCACCCTGCTTTACAAGCTCTTTAATTCTTTTTGGCCCGTTCTCCACCACCATTTTTGCAACATCTTTATTGCAAAGCCCGTCTCCTGCTGCAAGGGTGTCTTTTATATGCAGTTCAAAGGAGTCTGTCTTGCCGAATACTCCTGCTACACCACCCTGGGCCAGGGCAGTATTAGATTTTTGAATCTTTTTTTTGGTGATTATTGTGACTTTTCCAAACTTTGCTACTTTTAGTGCATAGCTTAAACCTGCAATACCGCTTCCTATGATCAGAAAATCTGTTTTCTTTATCATAGCAGAGAGCTTCTCTTTTTTTTACGCATACTTAAGCCAAAAAACAGTCCAACAATAAATACACCTCCACCACTGAGAAACCAGAGTTTTTGCTCATTATCCAAACTCTCTTCCAACTCTTTGATCCTCTCTTTTTGAATTTCAAACTGCGCTGATATTTTTTTATATTCTGCATCAAGTTTTAGAAAATTTGCTGACTCTTTTTTTAATTTAATATACTTCTCCTGCACCTGGGTCAATCTTACATTTTCATCCATAAGTTTTTTATTTTTTTCTTCAACTTCTTGAAGTGTTGACCTTAGATTTGAATTTTTTTCCCTTAGTTTATCAACAAGAAGTGCACCTGGAATCTCTTGGGTCAAAAACCTTGATAAAACCCATCCTGTTTTTCCGCTGTCTGCCCTAACCTGGGTCCAATCTTTCTGGTATTCCATAATTTCAAGTTTGGTGCCTGATTTTACCATGACAACAATTTTATGATCAACACCGGGACCTGTGCGCATGGTAATATTTGTAATGCCTTTTACATAGATATCTTTGGCATGCAGAGGATATACGAAAATCAGGGTAAACAACAATATCATTAAAGCATATTTATAATCTATTTTCATTGTAGTAATATCTCCTTTTTTTACTCTTTCCATATCATTGCATCATCTCTTTATCAATATGAAAAATCCATTTTCGCCAATTTTATATTAAAACAGTGTAAAAATATTTTGACTATGGAATTTGAATGATATAGCTTGAAAATGTCATCTTTAAAAATTAGGCAATGAATAATTATATAAATATCTTTAATTATAAAGGAGAATCAAAATGATTGATAAAGCATGGGAAACCCCATTCTGGCCTGAAGGCGTAGCACACGATGTAACAGACTACCATTATCCATTGCCCCAGATTATTGATGATACAGCAAAAAAGTATCCAAATAATGTCTATACCATATTTAATGGTGCTTTCAGAACCTTCAGCCAAGTCAAAGATACTGCTGATAGAATTGCGAATTTTCTTGAGGGCAAGGGTATCAAAAAAGGGGATAAGGTAGCTATTTTTCTTCCAAATATACCCCACTTTCCTGAAGTTTTGTTTGGTATCCTTAAATCCGGTGCTGTGGCAGTAAACTGTAACCCTTCATACACTCCTTCGGAACTGAACTACCAGCTAAATGATTCTGAATCAAAAATGGTTTTTTGCATGGATCACCCTTTATTATACCCAAACACGGTTGAGGCAATAAAAAATACAAAAATTGAAACCGTTATTATTTGTAATATTAAATCCTATCTTCCAAAAATCAAAGCATTCATCGGGGGACTTTTAAATAAAATTCCTAAAGCAGCTTCCCATGAACCTGGACATTTAATGTTTGATGATATTGTTGCATCATCCAGCCCTACTCCACCTTCTGTTGATTCCAACCCTGGTGAGGATACAGCTGTCATGCTCTATACCGGAGGCACAACCGGAGTTCCCAAAGGAGCTGA
>JAOZRI010000204.1 GCA_029940235.1 Desulfobacula sp.
ATAAAATAATTATATCAATTTGAAGTCATGCCAGGATCATTGTTTGTTCAAGTATTCAGCATTTGAGATATTTTCTTTATGGTGTCTTTATTGGCATTTTTAAGCATATCCATAACTGCATCACGCTCATTGCCCAATCTTTGGCTTATATCATCCAGATCGGCTTCCACTTCCAGGATATTACAGATAGCTTTTATCAGATTTGCAGGGGTTATTGGTTTTTCCATAATATAGCGGGGTTTAAGATGTGTTGCAAATCCATCAAATTTACTGATATCTTCTTGACCGAATTCATCCTGGGCATGGGCAGTAATAACAATTACAGGAATGTTTTTACATTTATCATCTTTTTTAAGTTTGCGTATAAGATTAATGCCTGAGCGCCTTGGCATTACCATGTCAACAGTAACAAGATCAGGCATGTATTTTATAATTTTTTCCATTCCATCAACGCCATCTTCTGCGGTTTTGACATTAAAACCTGCATCTTTCATGCATGTCGCTAAGAATTCACGTACATCAGGTTCGTCATCAACAACAAGAATTGTTTTTTCCGATGCTTTTGTCATGTTTGCTCCTCTCTTGTTTTTAAAATCAATAGTTAAAATTCTTCCCAGTTAATAAACCCTGGATTAACATCAACCATAGCATTTACAATTAATTCAACAATCCCACCATAGGTAATTTTCTCTTTATCCAGCATTTCGTAATGTTCTATCATATCACGTATCTGCCCCTTACAATTGGAGCATGGTGCGCAAACATATTTTTCAGTTTCAGGTCCTCTTGTATCAGAAAAAGCATTGAGGATCTGTGAGATTTTCTTTCTGCCTGTTAATTTATTTCTCCAGTCACCAATATTATTTCTATGCATAATGGCAAATCCGCTTCCACCGCCGCAGCAATAGTTATGGGGGCCATTGGGAACCATTTCTCTAAACTGGGGACAGAGAGCTTTCATGATGTCCCGCTGGGGTTTTATAATGCCCATGAGTCTTGTCACATTACATGGATCATGCAGGGTAACAGGAAAATTATTTCTTGAAGGATCAAATTTAATTTTTCCGGAATTAACAATGTCTCTCAAGAGAGGAAAACAACTTTCCCTGGGTGTTTTTAAACCTTCCGGCAAAACTCTGTCTGCAATAACAGTAAGGGCTTTATGGGCATGGCCGCATTCAGCGAGAACAATTTTTTTAACACCAAGGTTTTTTGCAGCCTGGGCATGTAAAATAGCTGTTCTTGCAAATTGCACATCATCATAAAAAACACCGTAATTAATACTGTCATAGGCGGCTATTTCACTTGACAGAGTCCATGAGAGTCCCGCAGCCTCAAAAATAATTGAAAATGCTGCAATATTATCCGGCCAGGCCATTATCTCACCTGCATTATGGATAAGAAGAATATCAGCTCCCTGCACATCCCATGGAGTCTTAAAATCATACCCTGTCTCTTCGGAAAAATCTTCATCTATAAATTCAACATTATCCTTTGCCACCATCGCCGTCATTTGAGTTGAAGAACCTGTTCGAAGCTGATTTACAGATCCCTTTTCATGAAGCTCAGGAGGCGCTATGCCCATCTCCTGGCTGAAAATTTTTCTTATTTCTCTGGCAACAAGGGCATTGTCAGCTCCGATAGGGCATGTCTGGGCACAACGCCTGCATATATTACATCTATAGGCCATTTCGCCAAGACGGGCAACGGTTTTCCAGTTAAGATCAATTTTGCCGTTTCTAAGATCTGACAACGCCTCTTTTTTGACAAACTTTTTATAAATTCTTCTGAAAATTTCTGTCCTGTATGTTGGCCTGTACATCTCATTTTGACCACTGGCTTCATAAAGATGGCATGCATCTGAGCAGGTATTACATTTTGCACAATTTTCCATGGTGGTTTCAAGCATGGATAGAAATGTCCAGTTGTCTGTTTTGGAAAAACTTTTTTTCATGCCCGTTATAAATTTATCAACAAATTCCTGCTCTTCTTCTTTTGACTGTGGCTTGGGAATATTCAGGACACAGACATCATCGAGGTCACATGCATATTTATCTTTAAGATCCTGTACTATATCCTTTGATTCTCCCTCCTCAATACTCCAGGGCAGAGGCATAAGATCTTCATTGTTCACCTTGGATAAAATTGCTGTATTTTTACTTACATCATTGATTTCTAAAGATTTTTTAGTCATTATATTACTCCTTTTCAGGTTCTGCTTCAGGATTGAAGGTGGCTACTTCTGCCCAGGTTTTCTTGTTATGACCGGCAATATGAGGGGCAGACCATGTTATGGGATAGTTAAGAACAACATTAATTTTTGCGTCTGTTTTCGGTGTATTAATATTGGGTTCATCACCCCACCTGATATCATGGTATAAAAAGTACTTCATGAAAAAATGTGACATGTGAGTAAAGGGAATATATGCAATTGTCGCAACCATAAAGACAATCTGAAGCAGGAACAAAGGACTTGAAATAGCTGTTAATTTAAAACTTATCAGACCTGCTACAAAGGTTTTTGCCATCAAGAAATCAGGATCTACAAAAAGCCATGTAAGAACTGCAAGACCCATTGTAACAATGAAAAGCATAAGATTAAAATAGTGTTCAAAACATGAATGAATTTTAAGATTCTGATCAGTTATACGTTTATACAAAAGACCCACAGCCCCGCATATGGTAAGAATAAAACCCAAGGGGCCTGTGAACTTGGCAATTGCCATTATTGGTGCAGCCGGAATGTCAAGAATTTGAGCAAAACTACCAATTACAATAAAAACCATAAACATGATTGTAAAATAAAGACCAAGGTGAAAAGGATAGGTGACAAACCACAATGGTCTGTTGTATTCATGTACAGCCTTAAGCCCCAGAATCTCAGGAATCATTACTTTGAGTTCATTGATTCTTGAAACATGTCTTGGTTTTTTCCACCAGTCAACGTCTTCAAGATAACTTCCGCCATATTCAGCTCTTTCACCGCTTTCATGGCCAACAGGATATAGTTCCCAGCGAACATGGGGCGGATTATTGATATATGCTATAATCCTCTTTAATACAGCAGCACAGAAAATAATTATTCCAATATATGTGATTAGATAAACAAATAAAGACATTTAATTCTCCTTGAGTAATAGTGTTTGCATAGACTTTTATATAAGGTCAGATACCATTTTTATCAGTTTTTCCGGGTCAACTGGTTTTCCCATAAAACCTTCAGGCTGGGAAAAACCCTTAAGCCTTTTAATGAAACTGTTCACATTCTCTCCCATTCCTGTAATGATTATTACTGGAATCTCTTTTAATTCATCAGAATCTTTAAACATGCGAAAAGTTCTCATCCCTGACTGGTCAGGCATTGCAATATCAAGTGTGATAAGATCGGGTTTGTCAGATTTTGCCAAATCAAAACCCTCTATACCATTTTCTGCAGTTAAAATTTCATAACCATGGTCTTGAAATAGTGCTGTGATATAAATACGCACATCTTTTTCATCTTCAACTACCAGGATTGTCTTCTTTTCATTCATAACGGCTCCTTTTAATGATTTATAAACTATTGAAAAACAGGTATTTCTCTATTTCGGATAGAGGTTTTTTAACTGTTTTTCTGTAACATTGCGTATTTTATAGGCGCAATCTCTTAACAGGCCAAATACCACGCCGCTCCCATCATCGCTACGATATCTATCACCATAATCTGCAATTTCAAGCATTTCATAACAAAGCTCTTTTACCCTGTTTAAATTTTTGATATCTTCTGATGGAGCAGTCATATTTTTATTCTCCTCTCCTATCTAAAAGTAGACTTTATAATCAAAAGAATTGCATCTTGTGTGCCAGGAGTGTCACGCTCTCTATGAAAGAATAAATAGTGAATTATAATAATTACTTATAAAAATATGTGTGGGGATAAAAAAGGATATGTCTCAAGATAAAAGACTTAAGACAGTCTATCAGAATAGACTTATCAGTACTATAACAATCTGAAATTGTAAGAAAAAATAGGTAAAAACTGAACTTGAGAATAACTTGAAACACTATGGACAGGTTATTGCAATTGACCCATGGGGGTTCTAATGCCCGCCATAATGCTCAAGATACCTGTAAAGAGTAGCACGGCTGACGTCAAGAATTCCAGCAGCTTTTTTTTTGTTTCCCTCTGCTGTGGAGAGAGCAGAAAAAAAATCTTCTTTTGAGATTTTCAAACCAGGGCCGGGCTTTTGTTTTTTTGTAAAATTACAGTTGGTGATTTCAGGAGGAAGATGGTTAGCCTCAATGGTGCCTGAACGACATTTCACATAGGCATACTCTATCATATTATGCAACTCTCTAACATTTCCTGGCCAGTCATAACCAACCAGAATATCCATTACCTCATTGGATATGGAAAGGCCAGGCCTTTTTATTTCCAATGCAATAATTTCAAGAAAATGCTCCACAAGCATTGGAATATCAAGGGGTCTCTCTTTTAAGGAAAAAAGATTAATCGGGACAACACAGAGACGGTAGAAAAGATCTTTTCTAAATTTTTTTTCTTCCACCATTTTTCTAAGATTTTGATTTGTTGCACTTATCACCCGGATATCAACATGAATGGTTTTTTCTCCTCCAACCCTTTCAAAGCTCTTTTCCTGTAAAACCCTGAGCAGTTTAACCTGCATGCCAGCAGACAACTCTCCCACTTCATCAAGAAATATAGTCCCTCTATCAGCTAATTCAAAACGCCCTTTTCGATT
>JAOZRI010000205.1 GCA_029940235.1 Desulfobacula sp.
GACCCTTTTAGGGTCTCCATTATGCCACCCTTTTTAGGGGTGGTTGTTAACTTTTCACAACCAGGCTATCTTCCCACAAGACCCTTAAGCTTTCCGTCCCTGCTTCACAACAGGTTTGGCTTTTTCTATAACAACTATTATAATTTAAGTATAGCAAGATTTATACCAGAACAACGATAGCACTGTAACTGCTTAAATAACGGGCTTTACGATATTATTGGGAAATTTTTTTCACATGCAACTATGTAAAACTTTACATAGTTTTGAGAACTTTTTTACATAGTGCTATTACATTTTTTACATAGTGACAGTAATTTTTATTTTATAACAATACAGTATCTACCATGACTCAAAAAAACAGTAGAGTAACTTTATATACAGAGCAATGAGCATTTTAATCAGTATCCTTTTTTTACAACAGTGTTTTTATCATGGTTTTAAGTTCTACATAATCTCTTGTTACAGGAATATCAGGATAATCATTAACAACTGAATCAGGGGGTCTAAAGAAAAATCCCTGGTTTGCTTCCTGGATTATTTTTACATCATTCACTTTCATATAAAATATATAAAATGATTTCATTGACACCAGTAAAATTCGTTAGTATAGTACGAATATGCTTGATAGAAATTTGTATAATAAAATAAATACCCTGTTAAAAATTTTTCCAGTCGTCATTATTCTGGGCGTACGGCAGTGCGGAAAGACCACACTTGCGCAAATGATCAGGCCGGATTGGACATATTTTGATCTTGAACGTTTTCAGGACTTTGAATTCATATCACGGGATTTTGAATTTTTCATTAAAGAAAACCCCCATTCAATTATCATTGATGAGGCTCAGCAATACCCTGAACTATTTTCACAGATGCGTGGTGTTATTGACAGAGACAGACAGGTGAAAAATCGTTTTATTTTAACAGGTTCCAGCTCTCTGGATTTGATAAAAAATGTATCCCAAAGTCTGGCTGGCAGAGTGGGGATTATAGAGTTGAATACCCTTAAAGCCAATGAAATTAATTCACACCCCTTATCTGATTTTTACCAAATTTTTGAAAAGCCTCTTGGATCAAATTCCATTGAAGAGATAAAGAATCTTAAACCAGCATTAAATTATGATCAGGTCATGAATGCTTTTTTAAAGGGAGGATATCCTGAACCAGCATTGAAAAATGATAACTTTTTTTATGACATCTGGATGGAGAACTATTTTCAGACATATGTTCAAAGAGATATCAGATCACTTTTTCCCAGGCTTGATTTAATTAAATATCAGCGTTTTATTTCAATGCTGTCTTCTCTGAACGGCACTATAATAAATCGTTCTCAGGTTGGGAGATCACTAAATATCAACGAAAAATCAATTCGGGATTATCTTGATATTGCACAGGACAGCTATATTTGGAGGAATATACCCTGCCACGCTAAAAAAAACCAGCAATCTTTAACTAAAATGCCCAGGGGCAATTTTCAGGATAGTGGTTTATCCCATTTTCTACAGGGAGTGACCAATCGGAAACAATTGATGAACTATGCTAATGTGGGATCAAGTTTTGAAGCTTTTATCATTGAAGAACTTATCCGTGGAGTTGAAGCTACCCACTGCACAAACTGGAACTATTCATATTACAGAACAAAAAATGGAGCTGAAATTGATTTGATTTTGCAGGGTCCATTTGGACTTCTGCCTGTTGAAATTAAATTTGGGACAAAGATTAAAATGCAACAGATTTACACATTAAAAAAATTTGTTAAAGATAATCAACTGCCTCTTGGTATAGTATTAAATAATGGTGATCATGTCCGCTTAATTGCTGATAAAATCATACAGCTTCCTGCTACTTATATCTAATTTCTGAAAATCTCTCTAAAGTATCAATTTATCTAAATCAAACACACTTTCCAGCCTTAACCTTTTCCTATCCATAAAAAAAGAATCTATTCCATGATTATCACAAGTTTTTTTACAACAATGTTTTTATCATGGTTTTAAGCTCTACATAGTCTTTTGTTACAGGAATATCAGGATAATCATTAACCACTGAATCAGGGGGCTTAAAGAAAAACCCCTGGTTTGCTTCCTGGATCATTTTTACATCATTATATGAGTCACCAAAGGCAATGACATGATAATTAAGTTTCATTAAAGCTTTAACCGCCTCTTTTTTCTGATTCTTAATGCGTATATTGTAATCAGTGATATCACCCTGTTTTTCAATGGTTAAATTATGACAAAAAAGGGTGGGATAATTTAACTTTGGCATCAATGGTTTTGCAAACTCTTCAAAGGTATCTGACAAAAGAATAATCTGTGTCTCTCTTCTGATCCAGTTTAAAATATCTAAGGCGCCTTCAAGTGGTTCAAGGCTGGCAATCACATCTTTAATATCCTGGATCTTTAAATTATTTTCCTTTAATATGGCAAGGCGTTTTGTCATTAAGACATCATAGTCACTTATATCACGGGTGGTAAGCTTAAGCTCTTCAATGCCGGTTTTCTTTGCAACATTAATCCAGATTTCCGGCAAGAACACACCTTCTAAGTCTGCTACTAATATTTTCATTGTTTTTTTTATTACTCCTGAATTATCTCTTCTATTCTAATGATGACAGGGATGCCCACAACTGAATCAATGCTGGAGATTTGTTTTAAGGCCTGCTGCACCCATGCTTCTTTTGCAATATGCGTAATCATGACAATGGGCACATTGCCATTGTCCATTCTTCCCTTTTGATGAACAGATTCAATACTGATCTTATTATCTCCCAAAATTCCTGAAATTTTTGAGAGAACTCCTGGATTATCCTGGGCCTCAAAGCGCATATAATATCGAGTATATAACTCTTCCATGGGCAGGATTGGTATGGATTTAATATTCTCTTCAGGGTATCCCAAAATCGGCACCCTGCCCCCAATGCCGCAGATAATGTTTCGTGCAATATCTGCTATATCACTTAATACCGCACTGGCAGTGGGCATCATACCTGCACCATGGCCATAGAGCATTGTCTGCCCTGTTGCATCACCGTCAATGGCAATGGCATTCATGGATTGCTCAACATGGGAGAGAGGATTGGTGTCTGGTATCATTGTGGGATGCACCCTTGCTTCAACATGATTCTCATGCATTTTTCCAATGGCCAGAAGCTTTATGGTATATCCAAATGATTTTGCAAACTCAATGTCCACAGGTGTGATATTACGGATACCCTCCACATGAATATCTTTTAAATTAATTTTAATTCCATGGGCAAGTGAATTTAAAATGGCAAGTTTATGTGCTGTATCATATCCATCTATATCAAGAGAGGGTTCAGCTTCAGCAAACCCGAGTTCCTGGGCCTGTTTCAGTGCATCTTCAAACTCGGAACCATCATTGGAGATTTTTGTCAGAATATAGTTGCATGTTCCATTTAAAATACCTGACATGGATTTAATATTATTGGCAACAAGGGATTCTCTTAAAGATTTAATAATAGGCATACACCCGCCGCAGCTTGCCTCAAATGCCAAATCAACCTGATTTTCCCTTGCTGTGTTAACAAGGTCGTTTCCAAAACCTGCAATCAGTGCTTTATTGGCCGTTACAACATGTTTTCTGTTTTCTAGAGCTTTTAAAATAAACTCTTTTGCAAAGGTTTCTCCCCCAATGGTTTCCACAATAATATCAATATCTGGATCATTAATAATTTTTTGGGCATCGGGCACAAGAGCCGTGGTTCCAAGATCAATTCCCCGATCTGTCTTTGTATCAATATCAGCAATGGTTTTAAGATTTAAAACAGCACCGATTCGAGATGTAAGCAATTCTTGTTTTTCTTTTAACAGCTTTGCCACACCAGCGCCAACAATACCATAACCTAATATTCCAATATTGATTGTTTTCATTTGTTTCTGTTTCGCCCCTTTTATTGTCTGATTATAATTTCATTATTTCAATTTTATTGTTTCAAACTTAGCTTAAATACAATATTCAAATAATGATGTCAAAAAGCTTTTGACTTTTCACTGTATTATGTTTATCATTTCAAGGTTTTTAAAGAGATAATCAACAACATTTTTGAAGGTGATTTTACTATGAACAAGCCCATAACATATGCAGATTCAGGTGTTGATATAGATAAAGCAAACAGATTGGTTGATAAAATCAAGGATATTGCAAAAACCACCCCGCGCTCCGGCGTCATGGGAGAAATAGGAGGCTTTGGCGGTCTTTTTTCCCTGAATCTTGCCAATGTTCCGAATCCGGTTCTTGTCAGTTCAACCGATGGAGTTGGAACCAAGGTAAAGATAGCATTTATGATGGATAAGCATGACACAATAGGTATTGACCTTGTTGCCATGTGTGTTAATGATATCATTGTACAGGGTGCAAAACCTCTGTTTTTCTTAGACTATCTTGCCATGGGATCTTTAAATAATGATGTGGCACAAAAAATTATTACAGGGGTTGCAAATGGCTGCAGCCAGGCAATATGTGCCTTAATCGGCGGAGAAACTGCTGAAATGCCCGGACTGTACCAGGATGGCGAATACGATCTTTCCGGCTTCAGTGTCGGTATTGTGGACAATGATAAAATCATAGATGGCTCATATATTAAGAATGGGCATAAACTCATTGGTCTTGCATCAAGCGGTATTCACAGCAATGGATTTTCCCTTGTAAGAAAAATCTTTTTTGATAAATGCAAATATGATGTCAATACTCAACTT
>JAOZRI010000206.1 GCA_029940235.1 Desulfobacula sp.
ACTGTCCAAAGGATTCACTATTGGATTTCTTGAACAGGAACCCCTTGTTGACAGCGACAAAACTGTCAGGGAAATTGTTGAGCAGGGTGTTAAGGATACAGTTGATCTTTTAAATGAATATGAACAGATTTCAGCACAATTTGCTGAGCCCATGTCAGATGAACAGATGGAAAAACTCATTGAAAAACAGGGGCAGATCCAGGAGAAGCTTGATCACCTTGAAGCGTGGGATCTTGATTCAAAACTTAAAATGGCCATGGATGCATTGCGCTGCCCCCCGGAAGAGACAAAGGTTGATATAATATCGGGTGGTGAGAAAAGAAGGGTTGCCCTCTGCAGGCTCTTACTGCAAAAACCTGATATTCTTCTGTTGGATGAACCCACAAACCATCTTGATGCTGAATCAGTATCCTGGCTTGAAGAGCATTTAAAAAGATATGAGGGCACTGTTATTGCTGTTACCCATGACAGGTATTTTCTTGATAATGTAGCAGGTTGGATTCTCGAACTCGACCGCGGATATGGAATCCCATGGAAAGGCAATTACTCTTCCTGGCTTGACCAGAAACAAAAACGGCTTGCCACTGAGCAGAAATCAGAATCAAAGCGGCAGCAGACCCTTCAAAGAGAACTTGAATGGATCAATATGTCACCCAAGGGCAGACGATCCAAATCCAAGGCAAGGGTGAAATCATATGAAGAGTTATTAAAAAAAGATGTAAAAAATCAGGAACAGACAATGGAGATATTCATTCCCCCCGGACCAAGACTTGGAGACAAAGTCATTGTGGGCAAAAATGTATCCAAGGCCTTTGACGATAAATTCCTTATTGAAGATATGAATTTTATCATACCTCCTGGGGGTATTGTTGGTGTTATAGGCCCCAATGGTGCTGGTAAAACAACTCTTTTCAATATGATCACAGGCAGGGACAAACCAGATGCAGGTTCTATTGAACTTGGGTCAAGTGTTAAAATTGCCTATGTTGATCAACAAAGAGACTCCCTTGATCCGGGAAAAACAATATTTGAGATAATCAGCAGTGGCAGAGACAAGATGATTGTCGGCGGCCAGGAACTCAATTCAAGGGCATATGTGGCAAAGTTTAACTTTTCAGGTTCTGATCAGCAAAAAAAGGTCAGAGATATATCGGGAGGAGAAAGAAATAGAGTACATTTAGCATGTATGCTGAAAGAGGAAGCAAATCTATTACTGCTTGATGAACCAACCAATGATCTGGATGTTAATACCTTAAGAGCCTTGGAAGAGGCCCTGGAAAATTTTGCAGGATGTGCTGTTATTATCAGTCATGACAGGTGGTTTCTTGACAGAATTGCCACACATATTCTTGCCTTTGAAGGAGAGAGCCAGACTCTTTTTTTTGAAGGATCGTATTCTGACTATGAAAAAGATAGAAAAAAACGGCTTGGTATCAAGGCTGATCAGCCAACAAGGATTAAGTACAGGCAGCTTACAAGATGAAATCTTTGAATAACGTCCCCTTTTGCCCAATTGCCACGGAATATAAAAATGATAATCCTCAAAATACTTTATATTGGAAAATAAGGGTTAACATAAATCAAAATATAATATAGTAACAAATCAAGTTACCATGAAATCAAAAAGAAACAGGGTTATTTTTATCAGCCTTATCGGTTTTGTTATTATTATTGGTGTGCTTCACTACATCACTCCGGGACATATGATTCTCTATCATGATACCTACAGGAGAATCACCTATTTTCCCATTACCATTGGTGCCATATTATTTGGACTGCCAGGAGGAGTAATTCTTGCCCTGTTGTCTTGTATGAGCTATATCCCACACCTTTACATGTTCTGGGCCCAGGGTCCCCAGGCATATTACAGCGAACTTTCAGAAATCATTTTTTATCTTGCAGCAGGTATAGTGATAGGATTGATTTCAAGCCGGGAAAACAGGTTAAGAAAAAAGCTGTCCCTCTCCTACAAAAGACTTCACAAACAGGCAAAAAAACTTGTTGCAGCAGAAAAACAATTGGGTGAAAGTCAAAGCTTGAGTATGCTTGGTCATGTATCAGCATCCTTTGCCCATGAGATTAAAAATCCCCTTGGTTCAATAAAGGGCGTGTCGGAAATTTTAGGAGATGAGGTTCCCAAAGGGCATCCAAAACATGAATTTATCAAAATTATGAAATCAGAAATTGCACGGCTGAACAGCTCTGTTGAAGATGTTCTCGAATATTGCAGGGGGCAGCAGGTTACAAAAAAATTAAAACCTGAACCTGTAAATAAGACAATACAAAAAGTGACTTCCCTTGTTGACAGCAAAATTAAAGAAAAAAAGATTACTTTTCAAAACAGTTATAACAAAAAGACACCAGACTTTATGGCAGACAGTATTGTCATGACACAGGTTTTGCTCAATATTATTTTAAATGCAATTGATGCCGTTGATAAATACGGATCCATTACCATTGATCATCTCTTTGAAAATAGAGGATACAAAATCATTATTTCTGATAATGGCCCGGGAGTTAATCAAGAAATAAGAGACAAGCTTTTTGAACCTTTTGTAACTTTTAAGGATGGTGGAACAGGCCTGGGATTGTCCATTACCAAAAAACTTCTTAAAAGCTTTGATGGAGACATAAGTCTTGATGAATCACATAAAGGCGGAGCCAGGTTTATCATCTATCTGCCACAAATTGATTTTTCAACAATATAAAGGTAAAGTAATTTTAAATGAAAGAGCAACATTCAAACACGATCATGCCTGCATATTTTTTTGTAGCTGACTTACATGGTACACCACCTCTGGCGGTTCTATGAAAAATTCAATTTTATTAATAGATGATGATGAAAGCTTAAGAAGGGTCACAGAGTATAACCTTGCCTCCAGTGGGTTTAATGTTATAACTGCACATTCAGGCAGACAGGGTCTTGAATATTTTAAAACATATTCTCCTGATATTGTTGTATCTGATGTGAAGCTTGGAGATATGAACGGGCTTGACCTGCTCCTGCATATTAAAAAAGAGTCTCCTGATACTCCTGTAATTATTATTACTGCTTTTGGTTCCATTGAAATGGCTGTGCAAACCATGCATAAAGGTGCTTTTAATTTTATTACCAAACCCTTTGATAGAGATACTTTAATACTGTCCTGCAAAAAGGCTCTGGAGCTCAAAGGTCTGAAATCAAAGGCCAGACATCTGGCAAGTGAAATAAACAGACTTACCGGTACTACAGGAATTGTAACAGCAAGCAGTGCCATGCAGGAGCTTTTAGATACAGCCTCAAAAGCTGCCAACAGTGAAGCTACAATTCTTATTACAGGTGAATCAGGCACAGGAAAAGAGATGCTTGCACGCCTGATTCATCAAAACAGTCCTAGAAACAATGGCCCCATGGTTACTGTGAATTGTGCAGCCATCCCTTCAGGCCTCATTGAGAGTGAACTTTTTGGGCATATAAAAGGAGCTTTCACGGGTGCCATTGCAAGTAGAAAAGGATATTTTCAGACTGCATCTTCAGGGACTCTTTTCCTTGATGAAATAGGAGAAGTTAAAACAGATATCCAGGTTAAGCTTTTAAGGGCAATCCAGGAAAAAGAAGTTCAGCCAGTGGGTGCTGAAAAACCACTTGATGTAGATATTAGAATAATTGCGGCAACCAATCTTGATCTTAAGAAAAAAATTGTCAATGGAGAGTTTAGAGAAGATCTCTATTACAGACTCAGTGTAATTCCTCTGTTGATACCTCCTTTAAGGGAACGAACCGAGGACATCCCTACCCTTGTAGAACATTTTTTAAAAAAATATAAAGCCCCGGCTGATATCTCTTTTTCTCCCCAGGCATTAAATATGTTAAAGGAGTATACATGGCCCGGCAATATCAGAGAGATGCAAAACCTTGTGGAGCGCTGCATTATTTTAAGACAATCAAAGACAATCAAGAGAGAAGACCTTAACCTTATAATTCGGGAAGACCAGGCTTCAGTTTTAAACCCTTTCATTCCCGAGCAGGGAATATCCCTTGAGGAGATTGAAAAAAGCTATATTGTAAAAGCACTTGAAAAAGCAAATTACAACCAGTCACAGGCAGCAAGACTTCTGAAAATACCAAGGCATGTCCTATTATACCGCATTGAAAAATATGGCCTTTAAACTGTAGAATATTCTACATATGCTTTAATAATATTCTACATACTTTGAATAACTATTTATTAATTCTTCCCAATTCTATATTCACTAATACTCCTTACAAAAAATTTTCCTTTACAAAATCAGGGCATTACAAACATTCAAAAAAATTGTGATCTGTTGGCACAGGTCTTGATATACCTTTCATATCAATTCTTTGAGAGAATCGACTATTATTAACTATTAATTTTATGGGGGTATTTTGAAAAAATTCAATATTGTCATGGCCATTGCAGCATGTTTTGTTATGGTTTCTGGAGTAGTAATTGCAGAAAAAACTCAAAAAGGTTCTTTGGAAAGAGCTGTTCTAAAGGTTGATAATCTGTCATGCGGTGGATGCTTTACCACTATTAATCAAAGGCTCAATACTCTGGAAGGATTTTCCGGCTTTGGAGCTAATTTATTACGCAAAATTATTGCAGTGGATTTTGTTGCGCCTCTTACATCTGAAGCAATAGCAAAAACAATTACAGACAGCGGCTATCCTGCAACAATTGAATCCATCAGTGAAATCAGTGAAAAAGAGTCTT
>JAOZRI010000207.1 GCA_029940235.1 Desulfobacula sp.
GGGGAGGCCCTGTTGGAATTGAGGCCATCAGTGCAACTTTGCAGGAAGAGACCGATACTCTTGTGGATGTTGTGGAACCCTTTTTGTTGAAAATCGGGCTTGTACTTCGAACAAGCAGTGGCAGAAAAGCATCTTCAAAAGCATATCAGCATTTAAAAATTAAATCATTACCTAAAGGTCAAATCTAAAATGAGGCACAACTGTATTATATGAAAACAGATATAAAAATAACATATTTGCAGGATTATTTTCATACTCTATTTGTGTTTGGAAGAACCATGTTCTTGCAGTCATGCCGGTCAGGTTTAAATAAATTAAGCTTAAGCTTAAGTTTATTGTTATTGACAATACAATTGCTTTTACCATTCAATTGCATGCTCTTTGCAGAAAATCATACTTTTCCTGGTGCTATTATTGAATTACCTGAAAATGAAAATGCAATTATAGTTGAAAAGAAGACCCAGACTCTGTTTCTTTATACATTAAAGGATGGAGAGCTGTTGATTGATTTTAAAGCTCCCTGTTCAACAGGTGAAATTGAAGGTATCAAACAAAAAGCAGGTGATAAGAAAACACCTGAAGGTATCTATTTTTTAAATGATGAATATGAAGATAAATATCTATCCCCCATATACGGGAAAAAAGCATTTCCAACGGATTATCCCAATTTTATAGACAACAAAGCTGGAAAAAATGGATCAGCTATCTGGATCCACGGCACTAATAAAGAGCTCAAACCCTTGGATTCAAACGGATGTATAGCTCTGGAGAATTCTAATATACTGAAACTTTCAAATTATATTAACCTTGATTCAACTCCTGTGATTTTGCTTCAGACAATTAAGATGGTTGATAAAGACACACTTTTAAACCACAAAACAGATATCCTGAATATGATATCCCAATGGATTAATGCCCTTGAAACAGGCTCTTATCATGACTATTTATCCTTTTACTCTTCAAAATATTTACCTGAAATTTCCTGGTGGGAAAACTGGTACAAATTAAGAGAGAAAAAAAATAGAGGTAAATCTGAATTTGCTCTGGAGGTCAAAATAGACAAGGTTGGTATCTACCATCATGATCAAGTTTTTGTCTCCCTGTTTGAATATTACCTTGAATTGGAAGATCAAAGAGTATTATTGGGGAAAAGAAAGCTTTTTTTAGAGTATGAAAATGGCAAATATAAAATTATTGGTGATGTTTTCCAAAAAATTGCCAAAAATTTTCAAAGTCAAAAATATCCTTTGATTGCTGCTGCAAAAGTATTTAATGCACCCGATAAAAAAGATTTAGTTTTAAAAACAATCCATAAATGGCTAACAGCGTGGTCAACAAAGGATATGGATAAATATGCTTCATTCTATGCAGATAATTTTTATTCCGATGGATTAAATAAAAAAAAATGGATTAAAAAAAAACAAAAGCTTGCAAATAAATATGATTTTATTAATGTGTCGGGACAGGCTTTTGAAATTAAATTTATAAAACAGATGTGTGAAGTTGTTTTTTTTCAGGAATATGAATCCAGCGGATTCACTACCCAGGGGACAAAAAAGTTAAAACTTGTTAATAAAGGTGGATTATGGAAGATATATCAAGAGAGCTGGAAAGAGAAATAGCTCGTTCTAAACCAAAGCCATACAGACAAGAACGCAGGACAAGGCTTCTTATTGTTGATGATTTTGGGGAGATGAAATCAGGAGATTATTTTAAAACCTTTGTGAAATATTTGTCCATATCCACTGTTATCTGTTTTGCTGCAGCCATACTGTTTTACTGTTTATATGCTGGCTTATCCAAGGATAGTACTTCCATTAAAGCACAGCTTGATACTGCCCAGAAGAAAGTAAATAAATTAAACAGAGAAAAAGAAGTATTAATGGCAAAACTTGTTATTTCAGGTAAAGAACTTGATATTGTTCAAGCGCCTGCTGTTGAACAAAAGAAGGAAATTAAACCTCCCCCTTCTGAGATGGAATATGAAGAGAAGATAAAAGTGCCAGAAAAGATTGACAAAAAAACATCGCCTGCCATAAGCGTAAAGCAAGAGATAGTAGCCAAGGTTAAAAAAAAGGAAGATATAGCACCTGAATTAGCTAAGAAGGATGTAGAGAGCAAATTAGAAAAGAGTATAAAAGCATCGGAAGCAATTCCTTTAGCTAAACCCCAAAAAACAGTCAATAAAACTGTTACCATAGAAAATTTTGTAGTAAAAAAGGCAAGGTCCAGTAAAGATCTTCTTGTTCGATTTGATATCAGAAAAATTTCTAAAGATTCCGGTGATGTATCAGGAAGAATTTTTACTGTATTAAGACCGGACAACGCATTGCAGGATCAGTGGCTTGTTGTGCCGACCACACCCTTAAAGAATGGGGTCCCAACTGAATATGCAAAAGGGCAATATTTTTCAATTGCCCATTTTAAACCAGTGAAATTTAAAATTAGAAATCAGGCAGACCCAGGTGTTTTCAAAAAAGCGTCAATCTTTATTTTTAATGAGCAGAAAGAGCTGATTTTTGAAGAGTTGATTAATATTACCGAGACACAATGAAATAGAAAACAAGGTACAAGAAATTACAAATCAGAAACTATCAATTAGAGAAGCGAGAGTGGAGAGTGGAAAACAATAAATCATCCCAAAAAATGACATCAGTCTTTAAACAGATATTTCCATTTAAATGGATGTTCATATTGTTATTTGTTTGTTTACTCTCAATCTGCTCACAGGTATTTGCCGGTCAAAAAACCCACATGGTTTTTTTTGAAGGAGAGGAAAACGAGCTCCATGTTTATCGAATTAATGGCTCTTTGCCCGGCAAAACACTATTAATTGTTGGAGGGATTCAAGGTGATGAACCAGGTGGTTTTCTTGCTGCAGATTTTTATGCAGATTTTATGCTTGAAAAAGGAAATTTAATTGTTGTACCAAGGGCAAATTTCCCCTCTATTTTAAAAATGGAAAGAAAAATAAACCAGGATATGAACAGAAAGTTTTCAGACGATAAAATCATTAATTATGAAACCAGAGTTGTTAATGTTTTAAAAAAATTAATATGTGAAAGTGATTGTTTTTTAAATCTCCATGAAGGATCCGGGATTTATTCGGATAAGTGGGAAACAAAATTTAAAAATCCAAAAAAGTTTGGGCAGTCCATTATTACAGATAATGCAATTTTGGAGAAATCAGACCCAAAAGAGAATATTGATCTTGAAAAAATGGCCAGAAAGGTTATTGAGAAAATTAATCTGCATATAAAAGACAAAAATCTTCTGTTCCATTTTAATAATCATAGGACCAGTCATCCGGAATCTATTCACAAGGAGCAATTAAGATCAGCCACATATTATGCATATAAGGTTTGCAAAATTCCGGCATTTGGTATTGAATCTGCGAAATCTCTTCCCCTTGAGCAAAAGGTCAGGCAGCATATTTATGCCATTAACGGGTTTTTGGAAGTCCTTGATATCATACCCCAGACTCCTGGTATTGATTTGAAAAAACCAGAAATGCAATATATGATAATCTCAGTTAATGATGCCATCCCGGTCGTGGTAGGGAAAATGCAGCATCTGAAAATTAATAAAGGCGATATGATTCAGGTACATGATATTGTTGCCAACTATGAAAGAGGGCTTGCTGTTGATGTGATTGGCCTTGGAAATCAATTTAATGATATGAAAAACAGGCTTGTTATTAATGAATCCACCAGAATTGAAGCAAAAAAAGATTTTTATAAGTGTGGGAGTGTTTTTTTAGATATTGATTTAAAGGATTCAAAGGGGAGAAAACCACTCAGAATCAGTGAATCAAAGCAGAACTCGATGTTAAGGTATAAGCTCAAAATTAATGGTAAACTTAAAATTGTTGATAATTATAAGCATGTGACTCTTCTTCGGGGTGACAAGCTTGTTATAGAAGATATCCTCACCGGAGATATTGATCCTTCAAAATATGTTGTAAATTTCAAAGGTTTTGTTGGAAATACAAACAACAACAATGGTGAAGACCGCGGGTTTGTAATTGATACGTCAAAAGGTGTTTTGATGGAGCGCTATTCAATGGATAAAAAAGGACAGCATTACTATATTTTAACAAGTCTGAACAAAAAAGAAGTCGGTAAAATATTCATAAATATACAATCACAGGCAAATTAAGGAGATATAAAGTGGGGAAAAAAAACAGTCAAAACCTTTCAATTATTGATAAAGAGTTGAAAATTGAAGGCTCCATATCAAGCAGGGGTAAATTGATTATTAAAGGCCAGGTAACTGGCACAATTAAAGGTGACGTGGTCATTATTGCTGAAGACGGGAGAGTTGAGTCCACTGCCACTGAAGTATCCAGTATTACCATTGGAGGTAATTTTCAAGGAGAAGTAACAGCTTCTAAAGAGCTTATTATACTTGCCACAGGGACATGTGCAGGCAAGGTTGAATGTAAAGATCTTATTGTTGAAAATGGTGGTGTTTTAAATGCAGAAGTATCCTGCAAAACCTCAAGCAAGTTGCCCGGGGGCAAAGATTCAAAGATGTTTAGCGCCTCTTCCAAATTAAAAAAAGGAAAACAGATAGAACTTTAAATTTTTCTTGACATAGTCATGAAAATTATGTAGAGTTCTTGGATTGTGTTTATGAATAGGAGCGTTAAAAATTGAAAAAATATACTTATAGTGCAAAAAGATCAGACAATAAAGAAAATTGG
>JAOZRI010000208.1 GCA_029940235.1 Desulfobacula sp.
GGCCGTCTTCCTGACCAATCAGAATCAATGCTTTGGCATAACGCCTGGAAACTGCGAGATTTTTCATTATGCCACCACCTTTCTCAAATATTGATCAACAAGCCTGTCCTGATCATCGGGCAAAATTGAGGCTTTAATGACTTCCTCGGCTTTTTCCATTGCTTTTGCAGCAATCTCCTGTTGAAGTTTGGCTTTTGCAGTTTTAAACTCCTGTTCAATACTGCGCTTTGCCATCTCTTCAAGTTTTTCAGCCTGAGCCTCTGCTTCAGCAATAATCCTTGTTTTAGCCTCTTCACCCTGTTGAATGTAATTCTCAACAATCTGTTTGGATTCCTGGTCAAGATTTTTAAACTTGGTTTGGTATTCTAAAAGTTTCTTTTGAGCATCTTCTTTTTTTTGTTCAAGCTCGTTAATCTCATCTTCTATTCCTTTTTTTCTGGATGAGAAAAACTCAGCAACTGGTTTTTTTAAAAGAAAAAATCCAATCGCAGCAAGGATAGCAAAATTTACTGTTTTCCAGGTATCAGTTATGAGCCAGCTATTGTGAACACCTCCATGGGCATCACCACCAGAAGAGGCCCATGCAATACCTGCCATTGCCAGCAAAAAACCTGCGATTGCAACAGGATAAACAAACTTGAACTTGTTTTTATTCATTCCACTGTTCTTCATCAGCAAGCCCTCCCGAGAATCTTTTCGCCAATGGCTCTGGCATAAACTTCCACCTCACCTTCAAGCGATTTGCGGGCTTGCTCAGTCTCCTTTGCCACCTGCTCTCTAATTTGAGCAAGATTGGCCTGAGCTTTTTTGTTAATTTTGTCCAATATCTCTTTTTCTTCTTTTGATGCTTCGTCTATAAAGGTTTCTTTGACTTTCAAACCTTTGGTTCTGGCACTTTTCAACCCGTCTTTATAGGCTTCTTCACCGGCAACAAGGTCGCTTGAGGCCTTTTTGACCCCTTTTTGCATACCTTTAATTTTTGCCTCGCGATCAAGAAGTACTTTACGGATTGGTTTATACAAAACCAGATTCAACACAAAAAGCAGAACAAGGAAATTGACCATCTGATATATCGTTGATATATCAGGAATTACCTTTATCATAAATCCCTCCGCCAGTTAATAGTTATAAAAACAACTACTTATATCCTCCTGACTGTTTTTACTCAAAAACAGTCTAAATTCTAACAATACCGTGGAATTCAGTAACATCCACCAAATCATTTGTCAACATTGAAAATAAAAATATTTTAGGATATTAATTAGGGGAGAATTTTCTCATACTGATATTTAAAAGGATTCCAAACCCCACCATATTTGTGATCACTGAAGATCCTCCATAGGATACCAGGGGTAATGGAACACCAACAACAGGCATAAGCCCCATCACCATGCCGATATTGATGAATATTTGACAAAAAATCATTGAAGTAATTCCAAAAGCGAGAATAGAACCAAACATATTACGACAATTATATGCTATGTTTAATCCCCAGAACAGCAAAATAAAATAGAGGGTGAGAAGCAGACCGCATCCCATAAGTCCCCACTCTTCTGCAAGAACAGAGACGATAAAATCAGTATGCTGTTCCGGTAAAAAGGACAATGCATTCTGGGTTCCTTTTAAAAAACCTTTTCCAGTCAACATTCCTGAACCAATGGCTATTTTGGATTGAATAATATGGTATCCTGATCCAAGGGGATCTCTATCAGGATTTAAAAAGATTAAAATTCGTGATTTTTGATAATCTTTTAAAAGATACCAGACCAGTGGTATGGCAGCAAGAGACAAGCCCGATAATGCAAAGAAAACTTTTCTCTCCACTTTAACAAACAGTGTAATTGAGGCTGCGATGAAAAGTAAAAGTAATCCTGTGCCAAGATCTGGCTGATTAACAATCAGAAAAAATGGTATTAAGCACAAAATCGCAGGTTTAATAAGTTTTCTAAAATTCAGGCCGGCCTGGCAGGCTGAGGTTGAATATGCAGATGCAAGGCTGATAATCAAAGCAATTTTCATTAATTCAGAGGGCTGAATCCTGACAAATCCAAGAACAAGCCATCGTCTGGATCCACCGCCAAGCTGTCCAAAGAACATAACACTGATTAAAAGTCCTACACAGAGGGCATAAATAAATAGATTGAGCTTATCAAACTCCCTGTAATCAATTATCAAAGCTATCATCATAACAACAAACCCTGCTCCCATCCAGATAATCTGTTTTTTAAAGAGGATATGAACCACTCCAGCATCATGACCTGCGGTCAAGGCACTGTATAAAATCGTAAGACCGGCAGCACAGATCATAAGGATTAACAGAACAAATCCCCAGTCAAAATTTTCTATCAGTCTTCTATCAAACATATTCTACTCCACAAAACAATCAATCTGTAGCAGCCTGTCGATCTGTTTTTTTATTTTTTTTTGTATATTGTTCAATCAAAGCGCCTGCAACAGGTGCGGCAGCACTTGATCCATGTTCGCCATGTTCAATCATCACAGCTATGGCAATAACAGGGTCATCTGCTGGAGCATAGCATACAAACCAGGCATGATCCCGCAGAGAATATTCCAACTCTTCTGATTTGATCTCTTCTCCTTTTTTAATACTGAAAACTTGAGCTGTTCCAGTTTTTCCTGCTATATCAACATCTTTAAGCCTGATTCCCCTTGCTGTCCCATGCGCACCCTGGACAACCTGAAAAAGAGCATTTTTAACGATATCTAAAGTTTCTTTGCTTGCCGGAAGCCCTCCTTTAATTTCAGGATCAATCTTTTTGATAATTTTTCCATCGCTGGCTTCAATACTCTTGACAATTCTAGGTCTGTACAGGGTGCCGCCATTGCCAACGGCTGCTATAAAAACAGCCATCTGCAAAGGAGTAACCAGGTTAAACCCCTGACCTATGGCAATTGAAAGTGTTTCTCCACCCTGCCAGGGCTCATTAAATCGTCTCTTTTTCCATGCCGCGGTTGGAATAAGCCCTCTTCTCTCATTACCAAGCATAATTCCTGTTTTAGCACCTAATCCGCAACCCATTGCATATTGTGCCAGGGCATCAACTCCGGTTTTAATTCCAGCTTGATAATAGAAAACATCACACGATTGCTCAAGCCCTTCGCTAATATTCATATTTCCATGCCCATATTTTTTCCAGCAACGATATTTTCTATTCCCATATTTTAAAAATCCAGGACAAAAAACAGTGGTGTTTATATCAATATGCTTCTCTTCAAGCGCTGCAAAAGAGGTAATAATTTTATATGTGGAAGCTGGGGGATACTCTGCCTGAATAGCTTTATTATTCATGGGTTTACCAGGATGAGAGATTAATGCTGCCCATTTTTGAGTAGTGATACCTCCAATAAAATCGTTTTGATCAAAACTTGGATTGCTTGCCATGACAAGGATATCGCCATTGGCAGGGTCAATTGCAACCACAGCACCGTCTCTATTTTCAAGCATTTTTTCAGCTGTCCGCTGTAGTTCAAGATCCAGGGTGAGATTCAAATCAAATCCTGGCACAGGCTCAATGGTGCGCAAGACTTTAATTATCCTTCCATTGGCATCAACTTCGATCTGCCTGCCTCCCCGTTTCCCGTGCAGATATTTTTGAAAACTTTTTTCAATACCATATTTACCAATTGAATCTCCAGATTTGACATTGGGATAATTACCACTTTTTAACTCTTTAATATTGATCTCACCAAGATAGCCCAGAAGGTGGGCAGCAGTTTTTTTATAAATGTAATACCTAATGGGCTCTATATCAATTTGAATCCCAGGCAGGTCAAATTTATGTGCCTCAATAACAGCAAGCTGATCTCGTGATATACTATTTTTAAGAGTTACAGGTTTATAAAAAGCACCTTTGCCTGCCTTTGCAATATTATCCATCAGCTCCTGAAAAGGAGTTTGAATCAAATCGGCAACTTTTCTAACAATTTTGTTAACATCACCTGCATCTTCACGAACTATTTTAAGATTAAAGGAGGGTCTGTTATCAACCAGCAGTTTTTTATCTCTATCAAATATAAGCCCCCGCGAGGATTTAATACTTTTCAATCGAACAGCATTTTTTTCTGATAAAAGCCTGAAATCTTCACCCTTAATAATCTGAAGATACATCAGTCTTAAAAACAGCAGTGAAAACATTAATAAGATGCAAATACTCGCACCTATGAGCCGCTGCTTGATCCACTCTTTATCAGGATTTCTATCGAATTCTACCAATACTGTCCCTTATGCCGATATTATCTATTATAATGTTCAATACGCTGTTGAGACATTAATTCTATCATTAAATTCCAGCGCAGCCATAAAATATTTACTATCCATATACTCAAGGGAATAAAAATAAATCCCCAGAAAGTCTGTTTTATCAAAAGGTCAAATTTCAACTCTAATAAATAGTCATTTCCATTATTAATAAATATGGAAAACAGCAGCAGCAAATGTTGAATAATCACAGATACAAGGCTTATGATAAGAACAAATATAACACTTTGATCAAAAAGCAGCTGCCTTACTATATAGACCATTATATATATCCATAAATATGACAGGACATGATAGCTGAACGGTACACCGGAAATACTGTCCATAACACATCCAATAGCTATAACAGCCAGAATCATTGAATGCCGGGATGCAATCAGGCATAAAAAAAGAATATCAATAATCAGCAGATCAAAACT
>JAOZRI010000015.1 GCA_029940235.1 Desulfobacula sp.
AATTTTAATGGCATTACAGCCGGCAAGTATGGATATATTGTCATACATTGTGTTAATTAATAGCAGTTGTTTTCATATAGTTTTACTCAATATGATTTCATGTTATTACACTCAAGCCAGCTAAAATAACATGTCCTTGAAAAAAAACCAATATTAAAACTCAACCGCCATGTGGCAGATCTAAATATCCACCAGGCAACAAAACATGAACGAAGCAAGGCCATCAGGTATTCTTTCATATAAACAAGATAAAAACACAACAGGTGCAAAGGTGATTAAAATGCAATTGAATAATATTGACAAAGAGAGCTATCTTTGAAATAAACTGACATTAAACATGCACTTGATATTAAGGGATTTGAATTTTGACCGGAATAAGTGAAATTCTTGTTTTAGTACTGCTGATAGCCTGTATATTGATCTTACCAAGGTTGTTTAAAAGTGGTGAACCAGATAAAAAGGTATCTTCTTCAAAAAGGATTAAAAACCTCTCTGCAAAATTGCGATTCAAAATCGTTTTAACCCTGGCCTATCCCATGATCATGGCTCTATATATAAAACCGTGGGAAAATCATCTTATTTTATTTATCTCCTATGGAATTGCTCCTGTCATCGTTATCTGGGCAATTATCTGGATTATGGCAGGAAAAAAAAAGAGATAATCGCCAGAAAATCTTTATGTTTATAATGCCTTAAATAATATCCTGGAGTTGTCAGTTTAAACTCCCGGATACTTTTTATCAAGCCAGGCGATTCGCAAGGCGCGTATGGCGTTTAGATGCTGTGACATTCCTGATTGCCATTGCAAGGGCTTTTTTTGTTCCCACAAGTACAACAAGTTTTTTACCCCTTGTAATTGCAGTATAAATCAAATTTCTCTGCAAAAGAATATAGTGCTGTATCACAACAGGAATGACTACTACTGGATACTCAGAGCCTTGAGATTTATGAATGGAGACAGCATAGGCATGAACAATTTCATCAAGACTTGAAAAATCATACTCAATTTGTTTTGAATAAAATTCAATCATCACTTTTTGATCAATAAAATTAATATCTGTGATTCTGCCGATATCTCCATTATAGGTATGCTTGTCATAATTATTTTTTATCTGCATTACCTTGTCTGAAACCTTAAATTCCCTGTTTCCCCTTTTAAGAATTTCTCTGTTTTTATTTAAGACAGACTGTAGTTCATTATTAAGATTGCCAGCTCCTGTGATACCCTTATGCATTGGTGTCAAAACCTGGATATCATTTACAGGATCATAATTAAACTCATTGGGGATTCTTTTTTGAACAAGTTCAATAATGGTATTTAACACCTCTTCCGGGGTCTCTTTTTGAATAAAATAGAAGTCGCTTTTTTTATCACTCTTGGGAATAAATGGAAACATGCCATCATTGATTCTGTGTGCATTTACAACTATGAGACTCTTTCTTGCCTGCCTGAAAATAGTATCAAGGGTTACAACACTGAAAGCTTTAGATTTAATAACATCGCTTAATACATTTCCAGCTCCCACAGAAGGCAGTTGATTAATATCTCCCACAAGGATAAGAGTAGCCTTTGAAGGAACAGCTTTTAATAAATGATGCATTAAAATAGTGTCAATCATGGAAGCTTCATCTATAATCAGAATATCACATTTTAAGGGATTCTGATTATCTTTTTTAAAGCCATGCTTTTTCATGGAATAATCAAGCATCCTGTGAATGGTCTGGGCGTATTCCCAGGTTGTTTCACTCATTCTTTTTGCAGCCCTTCCCGTGGGAGCTGCAAGTAAAATTTTTGCACCTACTTTTTTCAAAATCTTAATAATAGCGTTAATTATTGTTGTTTTACCAGTTCCAGGACCTCCTGTAATAATTAAGGTCTTCTCTTCAAGAGCTTTTTTAACAGCAATCGCCTGCTGCTGTGCCAACTGTATGTTTATCTGGCCCTTGATCCATTCAACAGCTTTATTGGAATCAATTTTTCGAATACTTTTAGATGATTTTTTAATGCGCTGTAAATTGTGTGATATACCTGTTTCACAAACATGGAATTTTTTTAAAAAAACCAGTTTTTGATTTTTCTTAACATCTTTAATAGTTTTATTTGTATCTTCAATAACAATACGTTTAGCTATAAAAGAGTCTGCAACAGCTTTGAAAACAAGATTCAAATCAACCTCAAGCATCTCCCTGACTTTATCACAAAGCTCTTTATAGGGGTAACAGACATGGCCTTTGTCAGCAAGTTGATGTAAAGCATATTCAAGTCCAGCTTCAATGCGCTGGGGAGCATTTTTTTTTATTCCAAGTTTTTGAGCGATATCATCAGCAGTAATAAAACCAATTCCAAAAATATCCCGGGCAAGTCTGTAAGGGTTTTCTTTAACAATATTAATTGCATCCTGGCCATAGGTTTTAAAAATTTTAGCTGCATAGGCAGGGCTTACGCCGTGGGACTGCAAAAAAAGCATAACAGCTCTGACTTCCCTCTGCTCATCCCAGGCTGTTTTAATCATTTTAACTCTTTTTTTGCCAATGCCCTGAACTTCATTTAATTTATCAATATTTTGTTCAATAACATCCAGGGATTTAATGCCGAATTTTTTAACAATGCGTTTTGCCATGACAGGGCCTATGCCCTTAACAAGACCTGAACCAAGATATTTTTGAATACCTGATTGAGTTGCAGGTACAAGGGTCTTATAATTATGGATTTGAAACTGGTTTCCAAATTTTGGATGCATAATCCATTTACCCTCTACTTCTACAAACTCACCGGGATTTGGATTGAGCATGGTACCAACAATGGCAACAAGACTTCTCTCTTCTTTTACCTTTAGCTTGCAGATGGAAAAACCGGTCTCTTCGCTTGAAAAGGTGACCCTCTCTATATGTCCTTTAAGTTGTGCCACTTTTTTAATTTCTAATTATGAAAGATGAATTTTTAAACAAAAAAAAAGCGCATTCAAAGACTTTATAAAAAACCTTATTAATGCGCTTTATTAAAACAAAATTTTTATTGTCTAATATCAATATTTAATGGGATTCACCACTGTTATTTATAGACTCACTCATTGTATCCCAGGCTGCCTTTAAAATAACGTATATCATGCCGGCACTCAGGATGCCAACAGCATACCATAATCCGCCAAAAAAGATCATATGACCAATATCCCAGACCCATTCGAAACTAAAAGGAAACATATTTTTTCTCCTTTATTTCCAGATTTTTATATAAAGTTTTTGCAAAGTTATCATTATTTTCCATGCCTTTTTAGAACAGATCATAAACAATTATAAAACCTGTCCGTGGCAGCTACTCAGATTCTGTTATCGGTTTTACAGAGTTAAGTTCCTTCTCCTGGGGAAATACAGGAAGATATCGATATGCAAGTGCAATCAACATAATTCCATATGCAACTGGCAAAACAGTTGTAGCAACTTCCTGCCAGCTTGGAATGTAAAGTGCCCATGTATCAAAAGGCATTACAGGAACTGCCATAATCTGAAGCACCATGACCCAGCGGTTCAGACAGACACCAATTGTGCCAAGAATGATTGCAACAAGACGCAGTGTTGGATTTTCGCGGGTGGATTTGATGACCAGAATAGCACCTGGAACAATACCGCATATTACAATTTCAGTAATCAGAATCCAGTATCCATAAAAGCTGTTATCCGTATAAAAATGGCTGAGTTTAAACCCAAGACTTGGTGCTGTAACATATGCCCAGTAAATAGTATCAATAATTTTTGCAATAATATAAGTTACAATCATCCAGCCTGATATTTTGGCAAGAAGATGAACCACATTATCTTTAACAAGTTTTTTACCTGTAATCACCTCGGTCATTTTTGTTACAAGAAGAGTAAAGCTGGGTCCGTAAGCTGCTGCTGACCAGGTAAACAGAAAGAATGTCCAGGGCCAAATCAACAAACCTTCTCTGACAGCAAAAGGACGACCATACATGACACCTGCAACACCACCAAGAGATCCCTGATGGAAAAAGGAGAGAAAAGCTCCTGTTGCAGCAAAGATAACCATGATTCCGTGCATATTATGGGCAAGATGATGAAAAAAAGGCACTTTATTGGCTTGCCTGTTTTCTAAGATATTGGGAATAAACTCAATGGTTAATACAGCAAAATAACATGACAGGCAGAAAGCAACTTCCGTTAACATTGAATGAATATTTGCATGCCAGAAAATAAACCACCCTCTAAGCGGCTGTCCAATATCAATGGCAAGGATCAACAGTGCTGAACTATAGCAGATAAACCCTATAATCACAGCAAAATTGATTATATTTTTGAGTTCCTTAATATTAAAGATATATCTTAACATGCCTGTAAAAAATGCTCCACCTCCAACAGCAATTACAGCAAGATCAGCCCAGATCCACAGGGCAAACCCATAGTAATCATTCATATTGGTCTGGTTCAGGCCTTTAAACCAGCAGAGGAACATTGCCCAGACACCCCAAAGCAAAACAGCACCAACAATGGCCATCCCAATGGAAAATTTGGGCAGAGAGCAGCGTTTTGCACCTTCAGGTATTAATGCAGAATCCATATTTATTCACTCCTGTGATATGTTTTGAATATTTTAACCATGTGATGTTGTTCCATGATGATTCTTTATTTTGTCCCATTCACCTTCAAGATAATGATCCCCCTGTTTTCTTACCCATTCACGTTCAGAAAGATAATAGACCTTTGGGTTTGTACCAAGTCTTTCAAGCAGTCTGAATACTTTAGGGTTTCTTGATTTTCCAACTACGTGATGATTCCTTGGATCAGGATGGGGATCAGGTTTAACAATCTGATGTACTTTATGGGCAGGATTATTCAAATCTCCAAATGTAATGGCATTGGAAGGACAGGCAGTGGTACATGCAGTCTGATAATCCTCTTCCTTAATATGATCTTTATCGCCATGATAATAAGCTTTATCCCTTGCAGCCTGGTATCTGTGGTAGCAAAAACTGCATTTTTCCACAATTCCCCGCATTCTTGGAGAGACATCAGGGCTGAGGTATTTTTCCATACCTTCAGGCCATTTTGGATCCCACCAGTTAAAATATCTTGCATGATAAGGGCATGCTCCCATGCAATACCTGCATCCAAAACAGCGGGTATAAATCTGGCTGACTATTCCTGTATCATAGCCATAATCTGTAGCAGTTGCAGGGCAGACAGAAACACATGGTGAATGCCCATGATCACCTTCACCTCCGCAATGCTGGCAGGGTCTTGGCAGATAAGCTATCTCAGTATCAGGAAAGGATTTGCCATTGGTTAATTTATAAACGCGCATCCAGGTGATACTATCCCTTTTATTGGATTCATCTTCCTTAAACGGAACATTGTTTTCCGACATGCATGAAACCATGCAGGAGCCGCACCCTGTACATTTGTCCAGATCAATTACCATTCCGAACTTATATGCATTATTATGATTGTCTTGTGTCATTTAAAAACCTCTTTAACAATTTATCCTTGATGTTTTAAACTCTGAAAGTTTAAGCTGCAACAAGTTTTGCTTTAATTCCAAAGGCAGCATCAAGTCCTGAACCCGGTTCAATCACCTGACCTATCAAGTCATTAATATTAACACCTATATTTGATACATATTTATTATCAAAAGTATGACCAAGCCCTCTAACCATTCCTATAACACCCGGCATCATGCCTTCATTAATATTTATTTTAACTCTGGCTTTCCCCAGGGGTGTTGTCAATGTCGCAAATCCTTTATCTTTTAAACCAATAGCTGTTAAAGGATTAATTTCCACAACAATATCTTTGCCTTTTATTACCGTATCAGAAACAGTCTTAACTGCAAATGGAGAAGAAGCTGTTCCTGTATTGATCAGCCTCATGTTATCAATTGGAATCAATGTAAGAGCATAATCACCTTTTGCGTTTATGGTTGCAGGATTCTGGGCAAGAAATGAAACGTTTACCAAAGGTCTGTAAGCTGGCACTCCTTTAGATATGACAACAAATCCTCTCTTTGACAAAGGTGACCAAATGTTTGAAGTCACACTTTCAAGGCATTGATCATAGTTTGCCCATTCAAAACTCTTTGCAACATTACCACCAAGTGCCTTGGCAATCAAAATCACTGAATCTCCAGGGTGTTTTGTATTTAATAAAGGCTTGATGATCGGTTTAGAAAGGCCCACAACAGTTTTGGCAAACCCGGCACCTGAAGGCACATCTTCGATCCGTTCCATAAAAGTATGGTTTGGCAGGATAATATCACACAGCATGGCAGTTTCATCAAGGAGTGATGAAAAGCTGACCTTAAAGGGAATTTTATCCAGGGTCTTTTTAACTCTTTTTGAATCATGAAGGTTATAACCAGGATTTGCATTGTAAACAAACAAAGCTTCAATTAAAGGTTGTGCACTTTTGTCTATTTTTTCAAAAAGCTGGTTAACAGTGCTGCCTGTTTTATTTTTGCCAAATCCGGCATCTGCGACTCTATCCATGGATTGAGAAGGAAAGTTAAGGTACTGGCTTACAGGTTTAACAAACACACCACCTTTTTTATTAATATTGCCAACAAGGCAGTTTAACATATGCACTGCTGCAAGTTCTTTTAAACTCTGAGCTCCATCACCTCTGCCTTTGCCAAAAACTGCAACAGGCTTTTTAGCCTTTGCAAACATTTTGGCTGTTTTTTCAATTTCAGAAGCTTTGATACCTGTAATTTTGGCAGTTTTTGAAAGTGAATAATCCCTCTTGAGCATGGCATTAAATTTATTAAAACCACCCATAAAATTTATTGTAGCACTGCCGTCAAAAAGATTATTTTTCAAAATCACAGCACAAAGACCCAAAGCAAGATCTGCCTCGGTACCAGGGTTTACAGGAATCCATTTGTCTGCATTGGCAGCAGTATTAGACAGACGCGGTTCAATTTGATAAAGCTTTGCATGTCTCTCTTTTCTTGAGGCATTTGCCTTAAAACAGGCAACAGGAGAACCCCAGCCCTCGATGATACCTGCACCAAAACTCAACACAAAATTTGCATTTTCAAGATCAAAAGCAATGGTATTGCCTTTGCCATGGAATGTTGATGCTGTCAGCTCAAGATATGATTCAAGACTTGGCATGGTATAAAATTCAGACGAACCAAATGTCTCCAGCAGTCTTCTAAATAAGCCTGATACTGAGCCCTGATCTTTATCAGTTATACAGGCAAGTTTTTCCGGAGTCCCCTCTGTTCTAATACCCTTAAGTTTTTCTGCAATAAGGGCAATAGCATCATTCCAGGATATTTTTTCAAATTTATCACCATTTTTTTTCAATGGTGTTTTAACTCGTGCAGGATCATACAAATACTGAAGCCCTGCAATACCATGGAGGCAAGCTCCACCATCATTTACAGGGTAATCGCTAAGACCTTCTATTTTGACCGGTCTGTTATCAATCTTTCTAACACTTATACCGCAACTTCCAGGGCAAAGACTGCACACCGATTTTTCATAATTTACTCTTCCGTCAACAGGGACAGGAGTCCACGGCCAGTTTTGGGTCCAGATGGAAGAATCATCTGTAAGTTTTAAACCCACAGGTGAAACTGCAACACCTGCAACTGCGCCAAGTCCCAATCCCAAGAAGCTTCTTCTGTCAACTTTCATATATAATTCCCCATTAAAGTTTAAAGTCTCATGTTTTTGGTTTTTACTTGTGACACTGGAAACAATAACCTTGGTGGCCTGTTTCTTCCTTGTGGCACTTTGCACAGTCATCCATCTTCATACGATCCCAGGAATTTTTCTTAATTCCAAAGATGTTTTTACCCCAGATATCACGGCTGTAACCAGTAATTCTGTTTTCTTCATAAGTTCTTGAAGTTTTTGTCTCTTCTATGGGGCCATGGCACTCATTAAAATCCATGCGTGCTCCAGTATCTATGTGACCTGCATGGGAAAAGAAGACACAATCCGGCTGTTTTGCATAAACATGCCAGGGGATTTCTTTGTCTTTTGCCAGATACTCTTTAACAAATACAACTTCATCATCAGTAACCCCAAGAGGCTCTTCAACATGACACTCCATGCATGTTTCAAGTTTTGGAATTCCTGAAAAGCTTCCGTCTTCCCTTAAATAATGACAAGCTTCACAATCTCCTGCTTCATAAACATGAAGATAGTGATCAAAATTAAAGGGCTGCTCTTTTTTGGAATAAAGCAGTTTAGGAAACAGCAGGGTGCTGCCTGCAAAACATACAACAAACGCAATAATAAAAAGAATGACGCCTTGGCCTAAGCCTTTATCATCTTTAATTTTTTGGGCAATTTTCTCCCCTGCGCTTATTGTTGAATCATTTTTTGCTTTGTTTTCTAATTCACTCATGAAAACTCCATCAAATTAATATGTTGATGATACTTTAACCATTATGTCAAAAGCTAAAACACTTTAGACTTTTTCCATGACAAAAACAGCAATACCAAGTTGTCTTGTCATGATATATACAAATCGGACTAATCTATATTAATATATGGTTTTCTTGTCAAGACAAATTAAGTTGAATAATGGGTATAAAGGAAGTTAAATTTCAATGAAAGAGAGATATAAACTATTATAAAATACTGATTTCTCAACTTCTTTGATTCCAAAAAAGAGATTAATCTTTGGAATCAAAGAAGAACTTGTGCTGAATAAATATTATTTTTTGTAACTATCTTAGGCATGGTTACAAAAGCTATCCATAACTGTGAAGCCCTGAGAGTAGAAAATTGACTCCAAAATAGGTAAACATAACTGCCAGAAAGCCGATAATAGATACCAGAGCAAGCTTTCTTCCCTGCCAGCCCTTCATCATCCTTAAATGCATGAAAATAGCATAGACAAACCAGGTAATAAGAGACCAGGTCTCTTTAGGATCCCAACTCCAGTATTTCCCCCAGGCAGAATTGGCCCAGACTGCACCTGTGATAATACCGATGGTGAGAAATAAAAAACCAAAAACAACCATTTGATAAGTTAATTCATCTATAATATCCCATGAGGGAAGTTTGGCAAATATGGATTTGGTTTCAGGGTTTTGAGGTTTTGCAAAATACATTATACTGAAACCAAATGCCACGGCAAATCCAGCATAGCCAAGAAAACAGGCTATGACATGTGCAATGAGCCAATTACTTTTTAAAGCTGGAATTAAAGGAGTTATTTTGCTACTGATATCAGGAGAAAGAGAGGCATAGGCAATGGCAAGAAATACAATAGGAGATGCAAAAACGCCTATGATACTCTCCTTGTATTTAAATTCCACAAATATATATAAAACAGCAACTGTCCAGGAAAAAAAGACAAGGGATTCATACATATTTGCAAAGGGAGCATGGCCATAGCCAATCTGGTAGGATTCAATCCATCTTAAAATTATACCACCGGTGTTAAATAAGAAACCAATGATCAGAACAATAAACCCAATCTTTGCAAGAGTGTTCTTTTTAAAGGAGAATGATCCAATATAAAAAATTGAGGCCAGTGCATAAATAAATGTTGCCAGCGATAATGATAAAGAACTGTCCATAAGAGTTAATTTCCTTTTATTGTTTTCCCTTTAATTTAACTACATATTTTTTAATTTTTAATTTCAGGCTCTGCTGGTTTCGATTGGTTGTCGCTGAAAAGCATACCCTTAAAGTTTTACCCTGTTTTTTTTGTATTTCAATAAAATAAGATTCATGGGACATAAAAAAAGTTATCCAGCATCCAATGATCATTAAGATAAACCCTGCATAAACATACCACACTCCAGGATCTTTTGTAATCTGAAGGCCGGTATAATATTTTTTTTCAAACTCTTTAACAATAAAGGCAAAGTTTCCCTTTCTCATTTTATCAAAAGTAGGAAACTTTACAGGAATACCAATTTGAAAACTCTGACCATCTTTTGGTGTAATTCTACCTATAAAGGCTTCTCCAAGGTTGTGTCCCCTGAAATCAAAATGTGGCAGAAAGCCCTCAAGTTTAAATAAGCCCATATCATTTGGCAAATTAATCTCTTCACCAATTTTTATGGATAGATGTGTAACACTCTTATCTGATAACTTGACAATATCTACATGGGCAGAGTCAGGTGCTGCTGTTCCATAAGAAGATTGGAAAATATTAATGCCTTTATATCTTAAGGGGTGATTCACAAGGATATCCTTGGTAAAACTTACTTTACCATTTTCAATAATGGTAAGATTAGATTTAAATTCTTCAGGGGCACCAGTATCATAAAATTTCACATCAAATTTGTTGCATTTAATTGAAAATCCAAGGTTCACAGATTCCCTGCTTTTAGCAATAACAGCTGTATCAGAAGTCTTGCCCTCATCGAGATTTAAACTTGCTTTAAACCCAAATACCATACCGATTAACGCACCGATTAAAAGCAGAAGAATGCTCGAATGCACAACATAAACACCGATTCTTGTCCATCTTCCTTTTTCAGCATACAAAATGATAGAATCTAAAGTCTCTTCTTTGATAACTTTACCAATGGTTTTTAATAAAAAATTTTCATAGCTTGAGGATAGAGTTGCAAGCTCTTTTTTGATAGTAAAGGTCTCAAGATTTTTTTGTTTCCTGAATCTTGTGGCATTAAATTTGATTTTTTTTGGAAAAATAATTTTCCAGGTAGTTGAAAGCCTTTCAATTGAGCATACAACCAGATTAATACATAAAATGATTATCAAGCCCAGAAACCACCAGGCATGATACATATCATCAAATGTAAAAACTTTAATAATTTTATAAAAAGATTCACCATAAAGTCTTACATATTCTGATTGTGATCCATTCTGAAGAATAATGGTTCCAATCATCGAAGTGAGTGCCAGGAGCACAAGTGTTGTAACAGTCAGCTTGACTGAACAAAAAAACTGCCATATTTTTTCTGAAACTGTTTTATTTTTTTTCAAATCGTTTTCTCTCTAATTAGTTTTTACCAAGGCTAAAATTGGAGCATAAAAAAAGCGTATTTTTACAAATAAGCATTTTGCAGCGCATTGTCGAGATATTCAGTCAATCCTGAATTTCTTTTAACAGATATACCCATGGCTTTTTTAATTATCTTTAGATCTCCCATAATAATCACTTTTTCTTTTGCCCTTGTCACTCCTGTATATAATAGTTGCCGTGTTAGTACAGGAGAGAGCATGTCAGGCAGTATAATTAAAACTATTTTAAACTCAGATCCCTGGCTTTTGTGGATTGTTATTGCAAAAGCTGTATCATGGTCTGGAAGATCTGAAGTTTGATATTGTTTTATCTTCTTATCAAAACCTTTAAAAAATGCCTTACTATCCCCTTTTTGGTTAAGACAGATGCCAGTATCACCGTTAAATAAACCTTTTTTATAATCATTGATCTTTATCATGATAATTTTTTTAAAAGGTTTTTTGTCTATATCAAAATTATGGGCAGACCGCAAAATCTTTTCACAAACATGATTAATTTGTAATGTTCCATATTCTCCTGAATTATGTGCACATAGGATTTTAAAATTGTCCAGCACATCCAACGCAATTTCTGTTGTTGCAGCAGTCAAAAGTGATTTAAAGCCTTTAATAACATACTTATCAATAAAATCTGCCGGCAGATTAGGGCTGTTAAAAGGTACAAACAGAAGATCGGGATATTGCGCCGATGTTAAAATATACTCTAAACTTGAGTAATCATTGTTATTAATAGCTTTTGAAAAATGTTCAATTCCTGTTTTACCCTTAGATCTAAAATTATATTCAAGAAAAAATATATTGGGAGCAAGGTTTTTCACACTGCATATATCAAAAAATACTGACCCTGCCTGTATGGAGGACAATTGATGAATATCTCCAAGAATAACAACTCTGGCTTTAGTGGGAATTGCTTCAAGAAGTCGGGTCAGCAATAAAATATCAATCATTGAAGCTTCATCGATTATCAAAATATCAATCTGTAATTGATTGTTTTTATTATAAAAAAATCCAGGTCTGTTTTTTAATGGTTTTAAAATGGAGTGTATTGTACTGCCATTGTCCATCTTGGATGCAGCTTTACCTGTTGGGGCAGCACAAATAATTTTTGGCTGGGTAAAACCATTTTTTAAAGCATATGACAATAATATTTTTTTTATAATGGATACAATAAATGTTTTACCTGTTCCAGGGCCTCCTGAAATAATGGTAAAACTATTAAGCACTGCATTTTTGACTGCATTTTTCTGATTTAAAATATGTTGATTAAAACCTTTAAAATGGTTTGTAAGCATTTCATCAATTATTGATTCTGGAATTGTGAAAGTTTTTAATGAAAACCTCTGGGCAATATTGGATATCAAACGGTTCTGCATATCAAAATATTTTGCAAAATAGAGTCTGTGATTTGAATCCAGCACAAGAGGAGTCTCAGTTGTATTTGAGACCATTGCGGAATTTTTCAATGCCCTCAACCAGGTATCAGATTCAGGAAATTGTACTTTTACATCACTATTTCTTGAAACAGATGCAATAGTATTTGATACCTCTTTAATATCAAGACATATATGCCCTTGTGATAATACTTTGGAAACCAGTGCGCATGATACAAGAACAACAGAGTTTTTTTCAACAAACGCACTCTCCATTGATTTTGCAAAAAAATAATCCAAACTTGAAAAAAACTGCAGTTCAAACAGATTTTTAATTTCAAATGCTGTATATTTTTTACCCATACACTCCTCGACAGACCGTTGTAAAATGCAAATTTGCTATTGCGCCACAACCTGTCAACAGGCTGTCAATCAAAATTTAAATTAAATGTAAGAGCTTTAGATACTATCAATTAAGGGAGATAAAACAAGATAAAAAATCAGGAATTATTTTTAAAATTAATTAAATATTCAGGCAAATGTTTTTGTGAAGTGATAATTTCTTCTATCGGAACCTTTGCGCCTGTTTGATTTTGCTTTAAAGGATAGATTCACAACAACACCATTTCTTACGCTGCTTCGCCTGTCATTGGAATGCCTTCTTCGATCCTTTTTAAATTTCCTTGTAATGGTTTTTTTTCTTTTTGAAAAACCATTAATCTTATAAGGAGAATCAATCTCTTTATTCTGGACAGGTAATATTTTATATTCAAATGTCATCTGTTTTTCACATTATTTATATTAATAATAACAGTTTACCTATACATGACATCGTCAGTATATAAAAAAGACTTTAATTTTTCTTGTTCAGTGTCCTCTCTTGAACATACTTATTAATCCGTAAAAAAGGTATATATAGAGAATCAAAAGTAAGTATATGGTTTGTTATCCAGCTTCTTAGTTCATTAATTACTTCATAGCTTAAATTCTCCACATCTTCAGAAATCTCTCGACGCAGGCTGATAAAACTTTTAGTAAACTGCCGGTGAGCATTTTCATGTTCACCAAAATCAGGATAACCATTTTTTTTTAAAAGCCTCTCTTCATTACTAAAATATAATCTGCTGTATTCATTTATCCTGGCAATCAGATTTATGTACTCTTTGGTTTCTAATTTTTGCTCTTTCTTATCAATCAGTTCATTGAACAGTTCAAACATTTTTTTTTGATGATTGTCAATCTCTTCAATACCAACACTATATTTGGACTCCCACTCCATTTTCTCAATACTTTTCATTTTTTTTATCTCCTCTATTTTGTTTTGAAATAAACATTGTGCCAAAGATAGCAATGGAAATTAGAATTGCAATTATAATGGTGAATTGAAATCCATGATTACCAAATTTTGGATAGATCACAAAAGGAACAAGATACAAATATAAAAAAGCATGCAATGCTCCGATTCCCACAATTCTTATAATTATTTTTTTTTTATCTGGGGCACTCATTTAATATTCTCAAGCAATTTTATATGGATATCATCAAAGCCTCCATTGGACATGATTAAAACAAGATCTCCCGGTTTTAATTTTGGAACAAGAAAAGTGATCACTTTGTCACTGCTTTCAAAATGATATGCTGCAATACCTTTTTTCCCTATATCCCTTACAAGTTGTTTTGTGGAAAACTTATCTCTTGAAGGTATATTTTTCTTAATGTGGGGCTTGCATACACACACAATATCAGCACTCAAAAAAGAATCTGGATAAATATTCTGGAAAAATTTTCTCATGCTTGTATTGGTTCTTGGCTCAAACACAGCAATGACTCTCCCCTTTTTATAAAATGGCTTAACACCATTAATAGTTTCTCTGACTGCTGTGGGATGATGTGCAAAATCATCCATTATGGTAATTCCATTTTTTATACCGCGAATTTCCTGGCGCCTTTTTATACCAGAAAAAGTTTTTAATGCATTAGAAATATTGTCATAGCCAACACCTATTTTATTGGCAGCAGCAATACAGGATAGACAATTATAAAGATTATGCTCACCCATTAAATTTGTTTGAATTGTATAAGTTTTTTTAAAGCCATGTACATCAAAATAAGTTTTAGAGTCTTTCTGTTTATAATTTGAAAAGGACCATTGTGCATGTTGTCCATATTTTTCCAGAGAATCAGCACAGGATAGATTCAAAACATGGTTTAAATTATCATTGTCCTTAAAGGCAATAATATGACTTGTTCTCTCTATTTTTTTTATAAAATCTGCAAAGACCTGTTTAATATGATCAATACCTGTAAAAATATCTGCATGATCAAATTCAATACCCGTTATGATTGTAATCTCAGGATCATAATGCATGAATTTTGGGCCTTTATCAAAAAAGGCAGTATCATACTCATCGCCTTCAATCACCATATATTGACCTTTTCCAATTCTAAAGCTTGAATTAAAATCCTTTAAAATACCGCCAATCATAAAAGAGGGATCCATACCGGCAATGTATAGCATATATGCCATGATCGAAGCTGTTGTTGTTTTTCCATGGGTTCCTGTAACCAGAATAATTTTTTTATCTTTTGCAATAAATCTGTTTACTGCCTGGGGCATGGAGAGATATTTAAGACCCTTTTGCATTACAGCTTTAGCTTCGACATTCTCTTTTGTTATTGCATTGCCGATAATGACAAGATCAGGATTATGATCAAGATTTTTAGGATCATACCCTTTGAAAAGTTTAATCCCCTTCTCTTGTAAAAAATCGCTCATGGGAGGATAAACATTCTGGTCAGAACCTGTAATTTCATATCCCATCTCTTTTAAAACACAAGCAAGGGTACCCATGCCAGTCCCGCATGCAGCTATCAAATGGATTTTTTTAGTATTCTTATTAATTTGTTGTATATCCTTCTCTATTTATTTTCATGGTTTTTTTAGAGAGCAGCAAAGGCTTTCTGGGCAGCAATAATTGTCTTTTCAATATCATCATCTGAATGTGCAAGAGAAACAAAACAGGCTTCAAATTGAGATGGGGCAAAATAAATACCTTTATCAAGCATAATGTTATAAAATTTTGCAAACTTGTCCAGATCACATGATTTAGCTTCATCAAAATCAAAAATATCCTCACTGGAAAAAAAGAATCCTGCCATTGAACCCAGATGATTTGTCTTTAAACTCACTCCAGCATTATCTGCGGCCAATTGCAACCCATTCATGAGTTTCTCAGTTTTTTTATCGAGTTCTTCATAAACAGTTTTGCTTTGAAGTTCAGTCAAGGTAGCTATTCCTGCTGCCATTGCCAGAGGGTTACCCGAAAGAGTGCCTGCCTGATATACTTTTCCAACAGGCGCAATATTATCCATAATCTCTTTTTTCCCACCATATGCACCCACAGGCAGTCCACCGCCAATCACTTTTCCAAAACATGACAGATCAGGAGCTATGTTAAACAAACCCTGGGCACAATTTTGAGCGACCCTGAAGCCTGTCATGACTTCATCAAAGATTAAAACAGCTCCAAATTTTAAAGTATATTCCCGCAAAGTTTCAAGGAAATCTTTTTTTGGAGGTATCATACCCATATTGCCGGCAACAGGTTCCACAATAACTCCTGCTACCCTATCACCCATCTCTTCCATAGTTTTGATAAAATCTTCAATATCATTAAACTTTATGGACAGTGTATTGGAAATAACAGATTCAGGCACCCCAGGGCTTCCTGGAATACCCAGAGTTGCAACACCTGAACCTGCAGCAACAAGAAGAGTATCAGCATGACCATGATAGCATCCATCAAATTTTATAATTATATCCCTGCCAGTATATCCACGGGCAAGGCGAATCGCACTCATGGTGGCCTCAGTCCCTGAATTTACCATTCTGATTTTTTCAACCGAAGGTACCATATCAATAACAAGACGGGCAAGTTCAGTTTCAAGTTGAGTTGGAGCGCCAAAACTTGTACCGGTTTTAAGAACTTTTTCCAGGGCCTTTATAACGCACTCTGGCCTGTGACCAAGGATTAAAGGTCCCCAGGAGAGAACATAATCAATATATTCTTTTCCATCAACATCATAAATCTTGCTTTGCTCACCTTTTTCTATGAATATGGGCTGTCCCCCAACTGATCCACAGGCTCTTACAGGAGAGTTAACGCCACCGGGAATAAAATTTTGTGCCTCTTTAAAAAGAGTTTCTGATTTTGACATATCCTAATTTCCTTATTTTAAAAAATCATTAAATTCAGCAGATAAACAATTGAATATATCAAACCTCCCTTTAATGGGTCAACCGCTTTTTGCAAAGTCCTGAAAAACAAAAAAATATTGACTTTTTAAGGATTGGCTGTTAAGTTTGCACCGTTTTTATGGGCCGTTAGCTCAATTGGTAGAGCAACTGACTCTTAATCAGTAGGTCCCGGGTTCGATCCCCTGACGGCCCACCATATAAAACAAAGCTGATAGGCGTTTCCGCTTATTGGCTTTTTTTTATACTCTTCCTTAAACCACCCTAATTTGGTCAAAAATGCACCGAGTTTTGCACCGAGTTTTTTAAACAAATTTACCACCTTAATTACAGTCAGGAAAATAAGTATGAATAATATTATATCAAACATTGATTTTAAAAAAGAAAAAATTATTTGTAACTGTGGTGATATTCAAGATTTAAGAGA
>JAOZRI010000592.1 GCA_029940235.1 Desulfobacula sp.
GTGGGGGCAATTGATGTCTAATCGGCAAAATATAAATGGAATATCCAAAAAAGTACTGGAAGTTGATCTTTCAAACAAATCTTTTAATATTTTCACCGTACCAGATATAGATATCAAAATGTATCTTGGCGGCAAAGGTCTTGGTCTCAAAATGATCTACGATAGAATGAAACCGGGCATTGATCCTCTTGGTGAAGAAAATATTATCGCATTTATGACAGGTGCTTTCCTGGGGACTGGTGTTTCTTGTTCCAGCAGATTCAACGCAATAACAAAAAGTGTTTCGACCGGGCTCATGGCATCTTCTTCCTGCGGAGGACCCTTTGGTGAAGATCTTAAAACTGCCGGATGGGATGGAATTCTTATAAAAGGGAAATCTAAAAATCCAGTATCTCTTAAAGTTACTGCTGATGGTGTTGAATTTGAAGATGCAAAAGATCTATGGGGAAAGGATACCGTTGAAACCCAGGAAATGCTTGAAAAAAAAGCAGGCAAACTTGTAATTGGTCAGGCAGGAGAAAATCTTGTCAGGGCAGCGAGTATTGCCTCCGGGCATCGTTTTTTGGGCCGGGGAGGAATGGGTGCAGTCATGGGCTCCAAGAACCTGAAAGCAGTTGTAGCTATCGGGAAAAAATATAAAATCACCCCAAAAGACCAGCAGAAATTTAAAAAATTTAAAGCAATAGCATTAAAATATATCAATGACAATCAATTCACTAATGCATATAAGGAATATGGAGTACCTTCCCATTATCAGTATGCTGATAAATATGGCAGCCTGCCTGTGAACAATTTTACAAAAGGCAGACACAAGGATGGACACACAATATCCGGCGAATCCATAAAAGCTAAATACAAAACAAGTCATAGTACTTGCAAACACTGCACCATTCTCTGTGGTAAAAAGGCAATATTTGATGGAAAAGAGAAAAGAGTTCCAGAGTGGGAGACATTAGCACTTCTTGGTTCCAATCTTGGTATTTTTGACCCTTCCATAATTGCCAGATGGAATGAATTGTGCGGGCAGTATGGAATGGATACCATTTCTGTTGGTAATATTATTGGCTGGATTATGGAAGCAACAGAGAAAGGAATAATAAAATCAGACCTCAAATTTGGGACTCCTGAAGGTGTTGATGAAATTATTGCAGATATGGGAATGGCAAGAGGACTTGGTAAAGATATGGCTCTCGGTGTTAAAGCTCTTTCAGAAAAATATGGAGGCAAGGAGTTTGCAATGCAGGTCAAAGGTCTTGAAGTGCCGGGGTATGATCCACGGGGCGCTTTTGGACAGGGTCTTGCCTATGCAGTTG
>JAOZRI010000209.1 GCA_029940235.1 Desulfobacula sp.
ACCTGAAACAAATGGATCCATTTACAAAACAGGCAAACCTGAAAAAGTTCTTACGGAATCTTCCATTCATGAAGTTTACAATACCCGGGTAATGGTGAAAAAAAATCCTGTTTCAACAAAACCATGTATTTTTATTGTTAATCAAAATGTATTAACACAAGGAGAATAGGACAATATGCTTGAAATTTTTAACAATGGCGGCCCTGTCATGTACCCCCTTGCCCTGTGCTCAATTATATCTTTGACTATTATTATTGAGCGTGCGCTTTTCTGGATTAAAACAGGAATGCAGCGAAATCAAAAACTTGTGGACAGAGTTCTGGAATTAAGCAGAAAAGGAGAGTGGGAGGGAGTAAAAAAAGCTGCATCAGGATCAAATAATTATGTTGTACGCATGATTGTCAGCGGAATACTCCATCGTGAATATTCCATGATTAAAGCCATGGAAGCATCGGCAGCCGATGAGATCAATCGTATGCAAAAATTCATGGGCGGCCTTGATACAATGATAACAATAGCTCCGCTCATGGGAATTTTGGGAACAGTCATAGGTATTATATCTTCTTTTGATATGCTGGGCACCTCGGGAATTGAGAATCCCCAGGCTGTTACAGGAGGAATTGCCCAGGCTCTTATCACAACTGCAACAGGCCTTTCCATAGCCATTATCACAGTCTTTCCATATAATTATTTTAATTCACGGATCAAGAGAGCTGCCGGCATAATGGAAAAATATGCCACAAGTTTTGAAATTGTATATAATCAAATCCTTTTGCACCATAAAAATGATCCAGGAGATATACATGAAAATAAAACTGCCTGAAGAGAAAAAGGTAAGAATTGAAATGCTGCCTTTGATTGATATTGTTTTTCTGCTTCTTGTTGTCTTTATTTATACCATGTTATCCATGGCAGTACATAATGGCCTGCCTGTTTCTCTGCCATCCTCATCCACTGTTGAGCCGGAGCAGAAATTTACCCTTGCTGTAACTATAAAAAAAAATCATGATATCTTTGTAAATAAAGACCTTGTTTTATTGGAAAATTTAAAAAATGTATTGGTACAAAAATCAGAGCATGAAAAAAAAAGGGGTGTTCTTGTCTTTGCTGACAACACGATTTCCTATCAAATTCTTTTTAAAATCCTGGATAAAATTAAAGAGGCAGGGCTTTATGAAATCTCTTTGCAGGCTGAGGCCCAAAATCATATAAAAGGGGATTAGATGAAAAGGCTGTTTTTTGCATTAATAATTGCAATATCAATTCATGCAGCCCTATTGTCCATGAAAAACAATTTTTCTACAAAACCAGAGACCCTGTTAAAATCAGAGCCAATTAAAATCACAATGTCATACAGACATGTCAAAAAAAAAATTACCAGCAGCCAGCCAGAAATAATAAAACCATTTATCAAAAAAACAGAAAAACAGGTCCTGGTAAAAAAGCCCCCTGCAGAAAAAAAATTTAAACCTGACAGAAAAAAGCAGCTTGCACCTGTTAAAAAAATACAATTACCTGAAACCATCAAAGAACCTGACCAAGAGCCAGAGCCGGAACCAGATCCAAAACCAGCATTGAAACCAGCATTAAAAAATGTCCAGACAACAGCAGACCCGCCTCCAGAGCAAAATAAAATATTAAATCAAGAACAGGAATCTGAATCTGAACCAGTAATAGACAAAAGTATTGAAAACAGGGATAAGTCACTTCCAAGTGAAAAGAGACACAATCCTGCTGTTATCCATACCCGGGCTGTACCCAAATATAAAACAAATCCCAAACTTGTATATCCTCAAATTGCAAAAAAAAGAGGGTATCAGGGAAAAGTATTATTATTGGTGATTGTTTCCAAAACTGGAACAGCAAAAAAGGTCTCAATCAGCAAATCCAGCGGATACAAGTTGTTGGACAAAGCCGCCAGAAAAGCTGTAAGCCAATGGCTGTTTTATCCAGGAACCAGGGATGAAGAACCAGTGGAAATGAGCGTTGAAGTGCCCATACGATTCAACCTTAAATAACTGCCACGGGCAGATTTGAACCTGTAGAGATAATATTATTCTTGCTCTGCTTTTAAATGATTAAAACCAGAATTCAGGATATTTTCTTGTTTTTGTAATATTATTTACAATCAAAGCCACTAACAGCATGATCACCACCCCGACTCCAACAGGGACAAGGACATATAAAAATCCAAGATCATGAATTTTATCACTGCCTATTACAGCGATTAATGCTGTTGCCCCTCCTGGCGGATGCAAGGTTTTTGTGGCATGCATTGCAGCAATTGCAGTTGCAACTGCAAATGCTGTGGCAAACCAGGGAAAAGGATAAAATAATTTATATGAAATCACACCAATAACAGCTGATATTAAATGACCCCCCACAAGATTTCTTGGTTGTGCAAGAGGACTTTTTACAGCACCATATATCAAAACAGCTGATGCACCAAAAGATCCTATGATAAAAACAAAATCAGTGTCATTAAAAAGATTGTAGTTTAAAAAACCTATGGGCATTATTCCAAACATCGCGCCAAGCCAAGACCACATGATTTCTGACAAGCTCACAATTGGCGGGCTTAGTTTCCCGCCCTTCATTTTTTTAAAAAATAACATATAATTATCTCCCCTGATACTGGATGGTTAAAGCATAGTTTGAACAAGATCAGATCTGGTAATAATACCGACTAATTTTGATTGCTCATCAACAACTGGAACCCTGTTGATATTATTCTGATCCATTATAGCAGCAACCTGCATCACAGGTGTTTGGATCTGGACGGTCACAGGCGGGCAGGACATAATTTGTCCAGCTTTTAAGTTTTTAAAATCAGCAGCAATACATCCCTGGGACTCAATACATTGTAAAAGAACATTCATAAAAGACAATCTGTGATTAGAATCTATTTTTTTTAAAAAATCTTTTTCTGATATCACACCTGCAACAGTTTGATCCTGTTTAACCACCACAAGACCTGAAATATTATTATCTGCCATTTTTTTGATAACTTCGACTAGAGCAGTCTCTTTTCCAGCTGTAATGACCTTGCGAATCATTATCTGATCAGTTTTAACTGCGTTTTTTAAGCGCTCCAGGGTATATTCAAGAGCCACACGATATATCTCCATAAAATCAGATGGTGAAATATCGAGATACCCCGGTATTTTTTTCATTGCATGGAGAATATCATTGTCAGTTATTTTTTGTGTATATTGGGTTAAGGCACTGAATTGCATATTCTTCCTCCTGTTTTAGGTTAGTGTTCTGATTAATAGTTATAAGTATAATCTGCAAGAGAAGTAATGAACTTGATCTATATCAAGTTTTATTTAAATAGGAAACGATATAGTTCTAAAAACAGTAAAAATGCAGTGAGAATAAATATGAGTAAAAAAATTAAAACTTTTATAAACCAGTATACTTCAAATTTACCGAGGTTGATGTTACAGATTGTATTTTTAATAATTGTCGTGGTAATCGGGTTCACATTTTCCTCTTTTGTAAACCTGCTTGAAACAGGAACAATACCTGATTTTGAAAGGCCTCCCGGTGTTGAAGCATTCCTTCCATTAAGTGCCCTTGTCAGTTTAAAATATTTATTGTTTACCGGCACAATTAATAGTATTCATCCATCAGCCCTGGTTTTGTTTTTAATAATCTGTCTGACTGCTCTTGTTGTTAAAAAAGGTTTTTGCAGCTGGATTTGCCCCATTGGATTTTTATCAGAAATGATGACTACGCTCCATGTCATGATTTTTAAAAAAAAAATTAACCTGCCTGCTCAAGTGGATTTATTATTGAGAAGCATAAAATATCTATTGGCTGGATTTTTTTTATGGAATATTTTTTTTAAAATGCCAGTTACCAGTATTGAACGGTTTATTCAAAGTCCTTACAACCGGTTTGCAGATGTCAAAATGCTCAAATTCTTTACTGATATTTCAACCACCTCCATGATTGTCATCGGTATATTATTAATTTTATCAATTGTAATCCCATATTTCTGGTGTAGATACCTATGTCCTTATGGTGCGGTTCTCAGTATTCTAAGCTTTTTGAGTCTTGGTACAATCAAGCATGATGCATCCTTTTGTACAGATTGCGGTGTGTGTGAAAAAAAATGCCCCGGTCTTATAAAAATACGACAAAATAAATCCATTAACTCTTCAGAGTGCAGTGCCTGTATGACATGTATTAAAAACTGTCCTGAAAAAGAGGCTCTCAAATTTTCATTTTTTCCAGGCAAACGAGCTGTTGGACAACCTGTAATTGCTATTATATTGGTTTTCCTGTTTTTCATGGGGATTTCTCTGGCAAAGCTGTCTGATAACTGGCACAATAAAATTACAAAATCTGACTACCTTCAATATATACGACAAAATTCAATGCCTGCCATGCCATGGGGCTTAAAAGGAAAGATTGCTCCTGAAAAAATGGAAAGAATGATGCAGAAAATGATAGAGCTTCAAGAACAGTCTAAACAATAATACTTTTATAAGAAAATGGTTTTAACTGCTAAATCCCCAAGAAAGCCTCTTTTACTTTATCATCTGCCATGAGTTCTTTGCCTGTGCCTTCAAGAACAATACGTCCGTTTTCCAAGACATAGGCTCTGTCACACATGGCAAGGGTCTGGGTTACATTCTGCTCAACAAGTAAAATTGTTACACCCTCTT
>JAOZRI010000593.1 GCA_029940235.1 Desulfobacula sp.
TTGGCTGGAAAGATGAGGATTTTGATTTCAGTGATGAATCCCGGGTTGACTGTCTTGTCTGTCACGACACCACCGGAACCTACAAAAAACCGGGCGCTGGTGCAGGCATGCCGGCAGGCTTTACCGGCAAGGAGAGCATGGACAAAAAACCGGTTGATCTGGTAGAAGTTGCCCGGAACGCCGGAATGCCCACCAGAGATAACTGTGTCGACTGTCATGGCTTTGGCGGTGGAGGAAACAATGTGAAAGCCGGTGATATGAGCAATGCAATGAAAAACCCAACCAAAGAGCTGGATATTCATATGGATGCTACTGGACTCAATTTTACCTGCCAGCAATGTCATGCATCTGATACTCCCCATGATATCCCCGGAAATTCCCTTATTGTTTCTGCCGGTGGAGAAACCACCATGGCCTGTACAGATTGTCATGGCCAAAATCCTCACAGATATTTCCCGACAGCTCAGCAGTATAACAAACACACCAAAAAAATAGCCTGCCAGACTTGTCATATAACCCATTTTGCAAAAGTTGATGCAACCAAAATGAGCTGGGACTGGTCCAAATCTGTTGATCCCAAGAGCCTTGATGAAGATAAACGAGTGATCAAAGAACATGGCCATAAAGTTTTTATAGCTAAGAAAGGACTGTTTACCTACGAGGATAACGTGGTTCCTGCCTACCGCTGGTACAACGGTACTGCAGGTGCATACACTATTGGAGACAAGATTGATCCGACTCAGGTAACTCGGCTGAATTTTCCCCTGGGTGACAAAGATGATCCTGCCGCTAAAATCATGCCTTTTAAAATCCACACTGGAAAACAGATTTATGATTCTAAGTTCAATTATTTTATTACTCCCAAAATCTGGGGCCCGAAGGGCGATCCGGATGCTTACTGGGTGCAGTTTGACTGGAACAAATCCGCAGCAGCGGGTATGAAGGTGAGCGGTCTCGAATACAGCGGCGAATATGGTTTTGCATCCACTGCGACCTACTGGCCAATTAACCATCAGGTGGATCCTAAAAACAAAGCTCTTAAATGCCTTGATTGTCACAAAGAGGGTAAACGTATGGACTGGAAAGCTCTTGGTTATAAAGGTGATCCAATGAAGATGAAAAGACTAAGCAATTAGATACTTTTAAAATATCTAATTTATAAACTGAAGTCGATGCTTTTTATCGGCAGTGATTCAAGGTCACTCACAGTTGGGTAAAAATTGATTCAAAAAGAATATCCAATGACGGACATTCTTCATGTGACGTGCATTGACCAGAATAATCTCCAGGTGATGTTCAAG
>JAOZRI010000594.1 GCA_029940235.1 Desulfobacula sp.
AAAAAACATGCCATTTTTCAATTGTCTTGAAACCCTTAACTATCAGTATTTAAAGGTTTTTTGTGTAATTTTTTTCCTGTGGAAAAAAAGTAACATTATAACAAAAACTTCCATAAATTGAGTAAAAAAGGTTACAATTGTTTTGGTTGTCATAATTTGTTAGCGTTGTTGAACTTAATAATTACGCTCATACATTAGACAGGCAGAAAAATTCTATAAACTATTCGGATTCATGATCTGCTTCAGGATAAATCATCTTGCCGGTCAGGGATAAATCATAGCCTCCATACTCTTTGGCAGCAGTATTAATCACTTTTCCTTTTAAAAGTGCCAGAAATAGTTGAACTCCTTTATCAAAAAATCGCTCTTTAGTGATGAGCAGATCAAATCGTTCCCAGCAGATGGGAATAAAATCAAGTCCGAGAACACCTGCAACTGGTCTTATTCCAGGTCCTGCATCGGCATTACCTTTTAATATCTGCAAGCCAATATCCATATGCTTTAACAGGCAGTTTTCATACCCGTTTATGGTATCTCCTTTTATTTGAACTTTGTCTAATTCCCGGTCAAACAGCTGCCTTGTCCCCGTACCAAGCTCTCTGTTAACAATTTTTATACTTTGTTTATCAAGATCTCTGAATGATTTTATGTTTTTAGGATTTCCTTTTTGTACTATAAGACCCTGCTCCCTTAAACTAAAATTTACCACTGCCGGCATTTGATTCATTGCATCTTTTAAAAATGGGAAATTATACTCTTCATTATCTGAAACAAGATGGCTTGATGCTATGTGACAGCGATTCTGCTTTAAAGCTTTTAATCCTCCCATGGAACCTGCCATTCCAAACATAACCATGTGATTTTCATGTTTAAGATTAAAAGTTGCAATTATTTTATCAAGCAGTAAATCATTGCTGCCGGCAATAAGGACAAGCCCGTGATAAGGAGGAAGCTTTGCAAGCTCAGGAAAATTTTGTGTGCCCGCTTCTATCCATTGATAAACCAGTTCTTTGGGAAATATCCATTTACCTGTAACTTTTGAGGCAGGCAGGCCTTTTTCCGCAATTAATGAATATACCATTTTTTCATTAATATTTAAAAATTTTGCCACTTCCCTGGTTGAAAGCATCTCGCCCATATCTGATCTCCCCTGTTTTAAAAAATAGTATTTTATATTCTTTTCAATGGTTTATTGTATATTAATAAAGTCACACTAAATTTTTATAACACAATATTTATCATATAAGTCTCCAATTATTCATTTAATCGAGGGAGCCTGCTAATTTTTTAATTCTATCAG